>NZ_JBIMCW010000010.1:0-141810 GCF_048552295.1 Acinetobacter legionensis | reverse complement strand
GTTTAGCAATGAATTGGTTTACGATTCAGTTCGATGATCGATTAAAAGATCATTTATAAAAAATGGAACTTACACAAAATAATTTACAGGCTCAAAAAGAAGCCTTGAATTAGGCTTCGTGTGCTTTTATGGATTTATTGACAGCATAATTAATAAATCCATATTTACTATGCAACACTGCTAATCCACACTTAACATCAGAACGAGCATCATTTTGAGTGCGTTCTGGTGTCACCATCTCTGACCATGAACAACTATAAAAATAACGACTAATCACTGCATTCATCCAATCATCCAAGATTTCTGACTGACCTTGTAGATCTAAAATTAAACGTTGTACGGCTCTCGCTTCATTATCATTTATTTCACAAGTTTGACGTGTCTTTCTTGGCTTTGCTTGTCCAAGATCATCTATAAGATAACCAGTAATAATTTTTAGTCTTTGTTCAGAACTCAATTTTTTATATTTTTTATATTTTACTGCGTTTTCCATTGCAATAGCGATTGGATTTACGCTTTTTCCTGAAGGACCTGTATTGGTATATAACCAAGCACCAAACTGATATAACCAGCCTTCTAAGTCAAATCGTGACCAATCAACTGCTTGTAAAATATGTTGTGTTGCAACTACAGTACCCATCTTTATAAATCCCCTACCATCATCTCAATCTGTTGAACTGCTAAACCTGATTTCACTTGCTCTGTACTAAACCTTAATACCTGATATCCTATTACCACTGCAGCGTTGTATTTCTCCATATCACCGATATAACCTTTCCCACGTGTATGACGTCCACCGCTCCAAACACCACCTTCAACCTCAACCAATACTTTCTTGCCTACAATGTGAAAATCAGCACGCCACTTACGTTTAGAATGGAATTTATATTCCTGTTCAAAGCTGATTTTTAAAACTCTTAACTGGTTGGCCAACAATGTTTCACCGATACTTTCACCTTGATGAGTTCTAACTCGAGTACTGCGCTTCGAGTTAGATTTCTTCCTGATTCTCGCACCATAAAGTTTTTGATATTCAGCAATTGAGATGCTTTCCACTTACGCAGCACCTCTACCCTTAGGCTTAAATCCTACTGCCTGCAGATGTGATTTCCAGTTTTGAAGTTCATTCGGATCTGAGAGTTTTGCAGCAATGCGGCTTGCTAGTTTTTCAAAGGATTCACCTGGCATACTGAATTTATCGATGACATCAGGCAGTTGAGCAAGTTTGTTAGCAAACACGTAAATCTGTTGAGGTGATGAGAAAAATACTAAATCAGATTCACCGCTTGATTTGCCATTTTGCGCTTTGTCGTATTTGTGACGATTTTTCAAAAGTGTGTCAGCGAAGTGGTAAATCAAAAGATCATCACACAGATTATTTCCAGCATTGAAAAGCTCGAATGCTTTTTTCTCACGTTCAAACCAACTTGCTTCGATAATCGATTTTGGTACTACCGTGGGATCAGCTTGATCTAATTCAGAACGAAGTTTTTTCAAACAAAGCCAATCTTTTTTATTTATAGATTCTAATGAGAGATTCATTGGGAGGTTCTGTGTCCCAAAATTGGTACTGGTCTCGGTACCAATATCGGTACTGGTTCCAGTTCCATTATTGGTACTAGTACCGTTTTTGGAACTAGTACCTAAATCAACACCAGTGTCATTTTTGGTACTAGTCCCCTTTTTGGTAATGGTGTCTGAACAATCTTCTCGTCCAAATACACCGATCAATTGATAAACCTTAACCCCATTTCCTTTAATTTCACCTGTAAATTTAATCAACTTTTTAAGCTCAAGTTCGTCTAAAACTTTGATAATCGTTTTGCGATTTAAAGTGGTGTCTTTCTCTAACCGTTTTAAACTTGGGAAACACTTATGGTCATCCCCAGCTCGATCAGCAAGAGCTAAAAGCACAAGCCTTTCACTTGCACATGAGACTGTAGCTTTCCATGCCCACACTGTTGCATCTAAGCTCATATTTCACCGACCTTAGGCTTTACGTACCCACCAAATGAAATGACCTGTTCAGCTTTGATCAAGCTCGTTATAACCTGATGTGCTAACCAAATCGTGATCTTGAATCGATATGCCATTTTTTGGGCCAATTCTTCCTTGGTTACAGCTGCATTCTCTTCGTTGTAACCACGCATTCTTAAATTGCCTTTTTTGATGTCATGAATATGGTTCAGCAAAAGCAAAGTTGGTTCATAAAATGATTGGATTTCTTGAGTCTGTTTATGATCAGGTTTGGTTTGAAAATGGCTATTCATGAAACCTCCGCGATCGATTGCTCGATTTCATCTAAACGGCGTTTATGAAATAGCTCTGGCAAAGTGGCTGTGCGTATATCCGCCTCCTTTACCAATTTGCCGCCTTCTAGCCAATAGTAATTATTTGGTTGATACGCTTCTATCGTTTTTAAGTCTTTTATTTTGATGTGATTCATATACACAACCACATCGCCATTCATGTATTTGCCTGGCTCTTTTTCTTGTGCTAAATTTGATTTCATATTCATTCCACCCTGTTATGGATATAGGAAGCCTGATGTTCGAGATCAGGCTTTTTCTATTTCAGTACCTGATGTGTACTTCTTCATTTGTTTTAAAGCTGCTTGATCTACAGCTGTCGCCAATTCAATTAGATGCAATGTCAATTGATGGATCTCTTCATATTCTTGTGGTGTTACAACACCATCCTCATACGCTTCATAGACAGCTTTGTTAGTCTTTCCTGACTTTATGTTGTGCTGCATCATTGCCTCAAAAATCGACAATTCATGGTGCTTACTGCGGTCACAAGTCACTGGAACTAAGGCAAAACCAAGTTCATGCGCCCAAATTTTTAACAGCGCTGGATTTTGGGTGTAATAAAGAATTGCTTCTAACTTCTTAATACTTGGTAAATGGTTCGGCATATTGATATTTGCGTAATTGCAAATTGTGTTATGTGAATCCCCAAGTACCTGCGCAATATCTTTAGGCGTAAATCCCGGTGTATTACTTATCATTTGCCAAATTGCGTTTTGGGCTTCTCGGCTTAAATTAATTTCCATATGTGAATCCTTTGTATTTATTCACGTTTCACTTTGAGTACTAAATGTTGATACTTAGCTCAAGGTGGTTTCTATGCCACTTGGTGACGTGTAATTGGTTCTTTCCCATTTGCTAAATCTCGAATTTGGTATTCACGAGCTAATGGGATTTTGTTTTCTGACCATTGATAAATTGCTGATGGCTCAATACCCAAAAGCTTAGCCAGTTCTACGCCATTAACCCCAAGCAAATCCAATGCTTCTTGTTTGGTCATCACTAACACCTTAAAAGTAAGATTTCTTATTATTTAATCAAAGAAAACTTATAAAAGCAATATGTAAGATAACTTATATGGAAAAACAATCTGCTGGTCAGCGCATACGTGCGCTTAGACGTTCGAAAAAATTAACTCAAGTGCAATTAGCGAAGATTGCTGGCGTAAGTTCGCCAGCAGTTACAGAGTGGGAAAAAGACAGTTATCTACCTAAGGCTGCCTCACTAGAGGCCATGGCAAATGAATTTGGTGTTACATCTGAATATATTCTTACTGGCAAGGGTGGTGAGATTAAGAATCAAAAAAACGCTATCCCTGTTGTCCCTAAAATGGCTCCTGTTCTATCTTGGGTGCAAGCTGGTATGTTCACAAATGTAGAATCAGTTGATATGTCACAAGTTGAGGATTGGCTTCCATTACCCGATGATTGTGAAAAATGCTTTTTTTTGAAAGTACAAGGATTGAGTAACTATCCTACCTTCCAAGAAGGAGATTACATTCTTGTTGACCCTACGGTTCAGTATTATGAAATGCAATCTGGGGATGTAATTGTTGTAAGAAAACATGATGAAGCGACTTTCAAGCGTTTAGTTATTGAGACTGATAACTCAAGATACTTACAGGCGTTAAACCCTGAGTTCAAACCCAACATAATACCTCTTGATGAAGAGTGTATCTTTGTTGGGGAGGTAATTGATTCTATTAGATATGTATACAAATCAAAACGTAGATCCAAGATTAGGAAAAGTTGAAACTGAGATGTGGTGCAACTTACTAATCTGCTCGTCAATTTTGGCGAGTTGGATAATTAAAACTTCTTAAATAAAAGAGAAAATAATGATCGCAACACTTAATAAATACAAAACTGCGCTAACGATTAATCGTCAAGAATTCAAATTAGCCTTAGCTAAAATTAGTGCAGGAATTGACAAACAAATAGCTTCGCTTAAAAAAGCCAAGCAAAGTTATGATGCTGCAGAAATAGCGCGTGAGATCATAAGTGAAGCAAATATCTTTGAGGCCATTATTGAGGGTTTTAACGAAGCGGAAGAAACCAATTTAAAATTAACTGACATAACAAACCTTGAAGTGGCACAAGGATGGATAGATGAGTTTTTGGAAAAGTATTCAAATGAATAAGTGTTATATTTGCAATAAAACCTCAAATCACCTATTTTGTGTAAATTTTGAAAATATAATTAAAAGCAACTCATATGTTCTTTAAGTTTAACAAGTTTTTCATTAAATTGCCTTGTGAAAAGCTATATACTATAAGCAATTTTTAATCTAAACAATAAAATAGGCCCATGGAATGGAAGATATAATTTTTAAAAACTTTGAAGAGGCTGGACAAACAGTTTTAAAATTTTTATCTCAGAAATTTGGATTCAATTTATGGATGATTACCCGTACCGAAGGAGATAATTGGATCGTCCTTCAATGTGAAGATAAAGGATATAATGTTTCACCAGGGCAAGTTTTCTCATGGGCGGATTCATTTTGCTCTCATATGGTTTTAGGAAAAGCTCCTAAAATAGCCCCTCATTCAGAAGAAATACCTTTATACTTAAATGCACCAATAGCAAAAAAAATTGATATTAAAGCTTATATTGGTCAACCACTTATAAAAGAAGATGGAACCTTATTTGGTACTCTTTGCGCAATTGATCCTAATCCACAATCCGAAGCACTACTACAGGAAGAAGAATTAATTAATCTTTTAGGTCAAATTTTAAGCTACATCTTACAAGTTGAATTACGGGAAAATGAACAGAAACGTCAAAAAGAGTTTTTTGAAGCCGAGGCATTAAGTGATTCCTTAACAGGCTTATTTAATCGCAGAGGATGGGATCAACTTCTCGTACTAGAAGAAGCCAGATGTAAAAGTTATGGTCACCCTGCTGCAATTTTTATGCTTGATCTTAATAATTTAAAAACTGTAAATGATCAACTTGGACATTTAATCGGAGATGATTTAATAAAAACTACAGCAAATCTACTAAAAAATTGTGTCCGTAATAATGATATTGTGGCTCGAATAGGTGGTGATGAATTTGCAATTCTCAGCATTGAGAATACAAAGGAGGGGGCAAAGCTTTTATTTGATAGAATTCAGGAAATTTTTACAAATGCTAATATCAGTATCGCTGTTGGCTTTGCAATTCGTAATCCCTCTTACAGTTTATTAGATGCTGTGCAAGAAGCTGATGAAAAAATGTATGAAAATAAGCGTCTGATCAAAAATTAAGTTTTAATCACTTTAATAAACTCCACTTATCCTACCCATTGTGAGTTTTCTTTCCCCTAACAAAAACCTAAGAAGAATCTACCTTATGGAAACTATTTCATTTTTATGCTTGTTGACACTTTCAATGTTTGGATGTGAAAAACCTGAGCAAATTTCAGCTGAGCGAGAAAAACTTCTTGAAAAATATCAAGAGGTTGATTTAAAAATGACAATGTATCTTGCAACACTAGCAGGCCCCTCCTCTCCATTAGAGGAGCGAAAAAAAGTAATTTGTGAGGAATTTCCTGTTACCTACAAACAAGAATACCTTCCAATTTATCTGAAGCTGACTGAGCCTACAGATATTGATAAAAGTTCAGATATTTTAAAAACAATTGAATCGTATAAAGCTAGATACAATATTCAGTGCTAATACAAAATTAGCAACAATTTAACCCACCATGTGTGGGTTTTCTTTTGTTTATTAAATCACAAGTAAAATAAGTTTTCTGTAAAATATAAGTTTTCTTAGAATAATTATTGACAATAAAACTAAGTTTTCTTATATTTATCTAACCAACAATAAAAAAGCACATCCGACCTCGAAATCAAATGTGCTTTTACTCAAGCGAGTGAGATAAGTATGAACACAAAACCAAATTCCATCAATCCCCCTGTTACACATCGTGTACAGCCATCCAGCTTTATCAAAGTAGCTGCAATCAGTGGTTTATTCACAGTAGGTGCTATTGGTCTTACATATGATCAGAAGGTTACTGAATACAAACCTGCATTAGCAATCCCTAACACTACCCCTTCTTCATATAGCATCCAAGCTTTAAAAGTCACTTCTGATTCATCAGGCATGGCCGTTGTTAAACTTGATAGCTTTTTACTTAAAGTTAGCTTTGATTTTGAATCTCATCAAGATAACTACGGTGTTCCTGGTTCCGAATTTACTGCAGTTGATATCACCAACTTAGCAATTGACGAGATCCAAGACATCAACGGCAAAGAATATAACGACTTCACAGATTACAACGATCACCGAAATATCAATCAGATAATTATCGGTTATATCGAGCGTAACCGTTTGGTGGAGGCTGTCTAATGAATACATCTACTCAATCTCAAGAAGTAATTTACTTCGGAAAATTCAAAGGCACTGCCCTTGTAGACCTTAAGCGTGGCTATGTGCGCTGGCTACTTTCTCTAGAAAATCTTGATGAAGTTTTAGGTGAAAAGCTTCGATCTTTATCTTGGGTTCAAGAAGAAGCTGAGCGTGAACGTAAATTTCAAAAGCGTAAAGCATTGGCTATTGGACTTCAAAATTCAAATATCCCCTCTTATGAACGTCGTGCGTATAAAAAACGTATGGGCTGGGTTGGAGCATAATCATGACTATTTCAAATAATACAAACATGGATCTTTGGAATTCTTTAAGCATTACCGATCCAAGCAAAGTAAAACCCATTACTGGTAAGTCTTATAAAGGCTCATCACCTCAACCGTATTGGTTAGTTCAGCGAGCTACCGAAACTTTTGGCCCTTGTGGCCAAGGTTGGGGAATTGAAATAGTTCAACAAGGTTTTCAGCAATGTAATGCCGAAACAATGATGCATTATGCGACAGTCCGCGTTTGGTATATGCAAGAAGGTAAAAAGTGTTCAGTGGAACATATGGGCGGAACAATGGCCATGTATAAAACCAGTACAGGAAAAATGATATACGACGAGGATGCCCCTAAAAAATCAGTCACAGATGCAATGGTCAAGGCGCTTAGTTTTATTGGTTTTGCTGGTGATATTTTCTCAGGTATTTGGGATGATTGGAAATATCAAGAAATGGCTGCTGCACATTACAATGAGCAAAAACAACAGCCCACTCAAAATCAAAATAATCAGCAAAACTCAAGACAGGCTCAACAACCGAATCGCAATCAAAATAACCAAGCTAGTGGCCAGCAACAAAAGCCATTGGCTCAGCGTTATAACGATGCACTTCTAGCTATAAAAGATGCTAAAAATCCTCAAACCCTTGATAAAGCAATTAACACATTCAAAGGCACTCAATACGAGTCAGGTATATCAAAAGCCTGCCGTGCTCGAGCAGATCAAATGGGATGGAATGAAGCGCCACCGATAAACCAAGTTCAACAACAAAATCAAATGCAGCATTGAGGAAAATAAAAAATGAATTTATTAAATAGTAATGAAGCATTTTCAGCACTCATGGCTGGTAAAAATATTATGTGCCGCGCTGTTGGCGAATTGATGGACTTTGATGACTTGAATCAATTTCCTGCTACGATCTTCGCTTTACCTGGTTATGAGTTCTGTATCAAACGTGAATCGTTAACTTTGGCAGATATTCAATTTACTAAGCCAGTAGAACCACACGATCTGGAGAATGGCCAAGAAATTTTTATTGTGATGCCAACATGTATCTTGCGTACTAAATACGATCCAGAACATGGAGATATATGTTTGAGTGTGGCAAATGGATTTGCTCAATTAGATGCTGAAAATGCACAGCTGCAGCTTCAGGCATTTGGTAAAACGTTTGGCAATATGATTACTGAGATTGAAATTAAAGACGGTTTCAGTGAAAAGCCTAAAAAAACTAGAAACACCAAAAAGAATGTTGAGCAAGAATCGCCACAAGTAGTAGAGACACAGCCTGTTATATCTATAGAAACTGAATTGCAGCTTTATTTAGATGGCTTGCGTGCTTGCTCTACTGCTGCTGAGGTTGAAAGCACTTTATTGAATGTTGATAAGGTGGATTTTTCAGCAGAACAAATGCTTGAAATTACGATGGCCAAAGAAAGCAAATTAGCTGAATTTAACCAGCCTATCAAAATCGTGTCTCAAGAAAATGTAACCATTTCAGAAGATCCACTCATTTCCGATGATAACTCACTTGCATTACATCCATATCAGTCAGTTCTTGATGAGCTAGTGGAGCGTTTAAAGATAGTTAACACTCCTAAAGAAGCAAATGCCCTTTATAAGTACACCATGCACTGGACCGAAGAGGAACGTAAGCCAGTTATGGATGCTATTCATAAACGTTTGGCTGAATTCAATCCACCAGAAAAATCACAATCATCATTGATGGTTCGTATTCAAGAAGCCAAAACTTTAATTGACCTTTCCAAACTTGAAGAAGAAATAAATGAATGTGATCCGCTAATACAGGAACGTTTAACAAGCTATGTAAGTCAACGGCGATCAGATTTGACAATGGCAAGTGATACACCGTGGGAGATACAACAATGAATACACCTATAGATTTAAATTCTATTTTATTTGCTCAACTTGATCGTTTGAGTAATCCAGATCTTAAGGGCGATGACCTACAAGCGGAAATCCAAAAAGCCTGTGCCGTTGAAAAAATCAGTAAACAGGTTATTGAGAATAACAATATGCGCTTAAGTGCTGCCAAGCTTGTTGCTGAACATAAGGGATTGAAAAATGTCGATCCAATTGAAGTTCCTCAAAATCTGATTGGGTGATTTATGTCAAAAGGTACTGCTATTAAATATACCCCAGCTCAATTGGATTTTATTAAATCAAATTGCATCTTGGGGCGAAAAGAGTTAACTGAAAAGACTAATGCTCTATTCGGTACATCTTTTACTGTTGATCAAATTAAATCCCTTTGTAAGAGAAAAAAATGGAGCACTGGCAGAACCGGTTGTTTCGAGAAAGGCTCTAAACCCTGGAATACCGGTACCAAGGGCCTTACTAAAGCTAATAAAACAAGTTTTAAAAAAGGTCGGCCAACTTGGAATGCTAAGCCCATCGGCTATGAAAGAATTTGCTCTAAAGATGGTTATGTCCTGGTTAAAACATCTGAGCCAAGCGTGTTTGAATTAAAACATAGAATAGTTTGGGAAAAGGAAAAAGGCCTTATTCCTGAGGGATATGTGGTGGCCTTTAAGAACCAGGATAAAACAGATTGTCGAATTGAAAATTTGATTCTAATGAGCAAGGCTGAAATGGTCAGATATAGTCAAAGCTATTATGAATTGGCTACACCAGATAGCAATGAATCTTGCCTATTAATGGCTAAGATCAAAAACTTGAAACATCAAATACATAAGCAGGTGGCCTGAATGGGTGCTATCAAATACATTATCACTGTCGAAAGTGATACCCCTCCGCAGGTAATGCTTGGTCAAAATATTGGTGGCGGGATTGTTAAAGAGTTGAAGGAAGTGGATGTTGAATTAGTTTCTGCAGCACAACTTGCCGAAAAATATAGTCTATCATCCACAACAATTAGAGAACGGCTTATCTCAATAGATCAAGGTACTCCAGGCAAGGCCTTGTATAATCCACGATTAGCCCATGATCTACTCACCACTAAAAATAAAAAAAGAGGCAGACCGAGAGCTAATTAGCTCTCACTGTCATTAAACATCTCTACTAGATCCTGTGCATCTGGATTGTAATAAGTGTTAATTAATATCCCGATTGTCTTATGCCCTGTGATCTTTGCTAAAACTTCTACTGGTAATTTACGAACCTTAACCATTCTTGTGATAGCTTCATGTCGAGAATCATGAAAGTTAATTTCAGGCAGCTTTGCTTTTTTCTTAACCCTCATCCACATGGCACAAAATATATTCTTATCAATAGGTAATAATTTATCATTTTCTGGAGGAAGCAATAAGAGCAAGCGCTTTGCTTCCTTGGATAGAGGCACGTTACGAGATTCACCATTTTTAGTCATCGGTAGATGAATAAAACCATCTCTTAGGTCTGCCCTGTGCATCGCCAATATTTCACCCTGCCTCATTGCTGTTTCAAGTGCAAATAAAAAAGCCCATGCGACATATTGTCTAGAATTAATTGGCATGGTTGAACCATCCCACTCCATCACTTTTAGTAAAGTATCTTGATGTTCAGGAGTAATTCTCTGATTTCGTGATTTTTCTTTACTAGGCATTGATACAGAGTGCCAAACGTTAGACTCAAGCAAAAACAACTCTTTCATTGCATATGTAAAAACTGCTGAATATATTGCATGCTCATTTCTTAAGGTAGCCACCTTAACTTCTTTCTTTCGATTATTGCGCCACTCTGCAATGTCGGCTGGCCTAAAGTCATAAATTGACTTGTCTGCAAGGTTTGGTGCGATATGATCTAAGTTTTTTAATTTAAAGTTTATAGTACGAGCCGATCGCATATGGCGACCATGTTCTTCATAATATTTATTACATAATAGTCGAAATGGATAAGCTGGTTTTATTCCTTGTTCAAGATTAGCCTTCCCTGTTTTAAGTTCAAGTAGTTTAAGGGATGCCCATTGTTCACATTCTTTTGCAGTATCTCTAGTTGCTGAGTATCTCTTATTATCAAAAGTTACAGTAATACGCCAACTTGATCCACGTTGTATTGGTTTTGGAAGTTTCATTGTTGGTGCAGATTTGGTGTAGATTTCATTTTATTCTATCAATTTTATGGGAAAAAGGAAGAAAATACAGGTTATTTCATGCAGATTATATAAAAGATATAGTGACTTAATAATTCCAAAAATCCAATAAGGTAATGTTTATAAAGATATTTTATTGAGTGATTTTTTTGATTTTAGAGAATATCATAAAAATGTCACCTAAAATCATTGTATACTACCTATCATTATCAAGTTTGAATGTTGCAAACTGTCCATTCTCCAAGTGAATCGCCATCAAATGAGTACTTTATTACTAATCACCGCAGCACCGACTTCAATCCATGCATGGCATGCATTGGGTTTAGCTCAAGCACTGCAAGCTGAAGATCAAGAATTTCGTGTTTTCTTTTATCAAGATGGTGTACAAGTTGCGAACAACTTGCAATGGGTTCCTGACGATCAACGTAATTTATCTGTAGAATGGCAAAAACTCTCAATTCGACTTCCTGTCTGTGTGAGTGCTGCATTAGCGCGGGGGATAACAGATCAAGAGAATGCCAAACGTCACCAAATTCCAGCCGATAATCTTGCAAAAGGTTTTGAGCTTGTGGGTTTAGGCGAACTTGCAGATGCTGTTCAATCTACAGATCGTATCATTCAATTCTAAGTTGATCATCCCATTAGCGTGTTGCATTTAAAAGGTAATTTGTGTGAATACTGTGCTCGTTGTGATAACTCAAGCAAATTTAAATACATTGCAGATACATGAAAGCTTGTCAGCAACCATGGTGCTTGCAACTTTTGGCTGTAAAGTCAAAGTGTTACTTAAAGACGCTGGATTAAGCCTACTTAAATCAGAAATGGCTTTTGACCAATTAAATCACGTATTTAAGCTTGCTTCGAATCTAGTCGATAGCTTTGAATTCTATGATTTAACACCAGTTTTAGTAGAAAATATGAATAAATCCTCGAATTTTGTTACTCAATCACAACAAGAGTTGAAATTTGTAGAACTGAATGCTGAATTTATTCAGTCTTTTGATCATGTGTTGTATTGGTAAGCTGTAGATGGAAAGTTCAAATGTCAGATAAAACACTTTATTTAATTCAATCTTCTTTTATACATACAGACCATATATTGAATCAGTTGGATCAACTGTATGGTTCTCATGATCACATTGTTTTAATGGGTGATGCGGTACTGTTTGCAGCAGATCAGCGCTTAACAAACAAACAGAATCTTTATCTTCTTGAAAATGATGCTGAGATTTTATCTGAATCCATTCCTGAAAATTTTAAATCAATTTCTTACCCACAATTTGCTCAGTTGGTTTTAGACTTTAGCCGTTGTATCAGTTTAAAATAGTGGGCTAGGTTGTCAATTATCTTCGATTTTTTAAAAATCAATCTTTGATGTTTTGTTGATCAAAAGTTACATTGTTTCAGTTGTTTTGTTTAGGTGGTTTTATGAGCTTTGAGTTAGACCAAGATGGTCATTTAGTAGATTACACCATTTGGAATGAACAGGTTGCCCAAGAGTTAGCACAAAGTTTAGATCTACAACTGACCCCATGGCATTTTGAAGTGTTGCATGCAGTACGTCAATTTTATACCCAGTTTGGCCACTCTCCTGCGACTCGTCCACTGATTAAATTTTTAATGAAAACGATCAACCCAGCAATTGATAATGCTGTTCTACAAGATAAGTTTAATACAGGACTGGTTGCCCGCCATTTAAGCCGTTTGGCGGGTATCCCTAAACCTGCAAATTGTTTGTGATCAATGCATAAAAATTGATTCGTTTAATTCAATATGAGATCAAACCCATCAATATAGCGAGTAAATATCTAAATTGGCGATAGCATAATTATTTCACTTTTTTCCTGAGAAAATCCCATTGGTATTTAAAAAAATATTTTAGTGTTTGATTTGGATTGACTGCAGTTTTATTTTTTAAATTTACGCCATCCGAATGATCATAATCTAAAAAATTAGCTGTAGTACCCTGTATAAATTGAAAGCTCGATCCTTTGGCTGTAATTTTCTGTGATTCAAACAAATGATCTAATCCAAAACGATGCCCTAATTCATGTACCACGACTTGATTAAATATATTTTGAGGACAGTTAAATAAAGTAACGCTGTCACCACCAGCACCAACTGCATTCTTTATTTCTACAGTTGTTACGAAAACATAATTTTTAGTCGCTAAGTTTTTATCTTGATATTTTTTATAAAACTTAGTTAAGTCACTTAAAAAATAACCCGTGTCATTTATATTTAATTTATTCAAAGATATATTAACATCATCGTCTTTGCTACGATATTTGTTTAAATCAAATGTTGGGGCATTTTTTATTTCTACATTAATTAAAGCTTGGTTAAATGAGTTATGCTTTAAAAAATTTTCATAATCATGTGAACGGCTTGGTTTTTTTCCATCAGTTATAACGTCTACAAAGATAACTGATATAGTAGGAATCACAGCATTATGATAAAGCATTAGCTTCCCAACTTTCTCTTGGGTCTCTCCTTTTATTGCTGTTACAATGATTTCTTCATGTTTTTGCAAAGCACCTGTGCACTTAATATTCACTATTTCTGAAGCTAGATAATAAATCTCTTCTTCTCTTTTAGTATCTTCGCCTAAATCTCGGGTCATTTTTTTGGCGTAAATAAAATCTTCGACACTGAACTCTGCTGGTTCAATAATAATATTCGGATTTGAAACTTCAAACTTAATCTTTGTTCCATCATTTTTTAATGAAAAATTATTTTCTGAATCTAATAGTCTCAACTCTAAATTAAGCCTAATCCCTTGATTGACAGAATTAGAACTATTGCTATCCTCTTGTGAGCTTGGGTAAATTGCTAACCATGCAGGGATATATTCTGTGCCAAATGGGCTAATTTTGGTAATTTGGTCTTGGGTATATGTCGCTTTTAATGATTGTATCGAACCACTAACTAAAGCAACTTTGTTTCCAAATTTTGTTGTTGCATTCGGTCTATAGTTGGTTAATTTTTTAAAGTATTCTGGTCTGTACCAATCAAAACCATAACTTCCATCATATATGTTATCTTCACATCTTCGAAAATGAATCGTAAACTTCTGTAGGCACGTATCACAGGTACTTCCGACTGTTGGGCTTGAACCAATTCCCATTCGATTACTCCATATTAAATATTTTATAAATTATTAAAATTTTGCATCAGTTAAATAAGTATATAAAAGTGAATGACTTGATCAAAATTATCTGTTTAAAAAATCGCTCAATTCGCTATCAAGCAATAAACCTTATTTTCTAAACTAGGATTACAGTTACTGTTTTTCATACTTTTACTTATTATTTTAAATTATATTTTTTTTAAATTGAACAATCACATATTTTATATCTTGTTAACAAAAATTAAAAACAATATCAGTAATTAAAATTTCAAATTACTTGCTACGCTTCATCTAAACATTTTCACAAACACTAAAAATAATAAGTGCACATGTCTTTAGATTTTTATGATTTTTACCAACAACTTAATCTAAAATCAATTCATGATAAATATTAAAAATCATCTAAGGAATAGCAATCAAGCTAATTTTTTCTGCGCTAAGTATTGGAAAAACGCAGACGTAACGATTGGCTTCACCTGTCTCGCATTCACAGCCTGCTGACATTCTGAACATACCAATATCGGAGTAAACTCATGTCCACAGACGCTATGTTGATACACCATAGGCGCACCCAGCCCCTCATCCATCCATTTATCCGCCCATGCCACCATGGTTAATAAAATAGGATATAGATCTAAACCCTTATCAGTTAAGCGATATTCATAACGCTCTTGTCGATCTACATAAGCCACTTTAACCAATATTTCATGCTCAACCAAACGTTTTAGGCGTTCAGACAATACATGTCTTGTCACACCTAAATTTTCTTGAAAATCATCAAAACGACGTAAACCCATAAAAGCATTACGTAAAATAAGCATGGTCCATCGATCACCCAATACAGATAATGTACGCGCAATTGAACACGGTTGATTGCCTATTTCTTCCCATTTCATACGAAGTTCCAAATTACATTTGTAAATTTAAAATACCATTAATGAATACTATGAAATAAACAGAAAAAGAAAGATAGTATTTCAGGGATTTTTTTTGCATTCATTGAAATTGAGTTACAAGTGCTTATGCTTTAACAAGGATGACTCACAACTAAAAGTAGCGTTAGTCAACATTTAAAATGCTGGGATATTTTTTAATGCTCAAAAACAATAAAAGCCCAATTCTGGGCTTTTATCTTAAAATTAAATTTTATTTATTCAACAATTTGTCCACGACCCCAAATTTTTTGAAAATGTTTGCTCGGCGTTTTGGATAAATACTGGCCTTATTTAAATCACCCTTGTAATGATCAAATACCCGCTTATCCATGATTTTAAACCACCACGACGGGATCATCGCTGGCAACAGCATACTTGCATAACCGCTTGGCAATTCAGGTGCTTCATCAAAGTGACGTAACGCTTGGAATGGGCGTGTCGGAAAGGCATGATGGTCTGAATGACGTTGTAACTGATACAAGAATAAATTCGTTACGATGTTATTATTGTTCCAACTATGCTCAGGCATTGTGCGTTCATATTTGCCATTTTCATCTTTTTGGCGCAACAAACCATAATGCTCAATATAATTAATGATCTCGAACAACGTAATACTATAAGCTGATTGAGTTACCAAATAAGGCAAAATACCTTTACCGAATAACCCAACCATAGATGAATGGAATGCTGCGGTCATTGTCCAGCCTTGCAATAACTCATTATCTTTAGACCAAAATCCAAGGCCCTTACGTTTAAGACGATTGGTTTCAATTTCAATCGCTGATTTAAATGAACCAATGACGGTACGTGGTAAAAACTCATAAAGCGTTTCACCCATTTGCGATGAAGCTGGATCTTCAGGTGTAGCAGCGCGTTTATGGTGTCCATAAGGATGTTCGATACGGAAATGGTTATAACCTGATGGAACCAATGCTAAATGCGATAAAATATGATCCATACGGTCATGCTTATGGCTTAACTCATGTGCTGTGTTAATAGCAATACCATTAATTGCACCCATTGAGACACCAAGCAAAATCTTATCTAAAAGAGATGTTTGTTTACGTCCAACCAAATAACATGCATAAACATTGGCGACATATTGGATCGGAATAAAGGATTTGACCAAACGTGAATAATACGGATCTTGCTCAAGTAATTTTACATCTTCACTGGTCGGATTGTTTTTATCCTTACCAATCAATGAATCTATGGCTGGAATAATCACATGCAGTACAAGTGGCCCACCCAATGCAAAAACTTTTTTCAGTGGCTTAGGTGCAACATGATATCCCGCTAAAATTCCTAACCCAATCACGGGAAGTGATGGGCTAATCATCCAAAGATAACGCTTTTTATCAAGTGCCAAACCTGACTTTGGTTTTAATTCTTGCAATTGCTGCTCTGTCAGTTGAACTGGTGCATTCATGGCTATATCTTCCCTATCTTTCTACTTAGTTATATATTTATGTAAAATTCAACTTAAAGACAGTTGTAAGCGTCCATAAAACCTATGAAAAAGTCTTTGGCATCTTCAACATAGAGTTTGTCCTTTGCGCACATGTTTTAATAGCATGAAACATTTTTATTATTTGAGAACAGGAAATTTGAACTGAATCTATGGATGCTTTAAGTAAAATTTTTGATGATATTCATCTCAACCATTCAGAATATATTTACCTTCAAGCTCAAGGTGATTGGTCATTTCAGAGCCCAAAACAAGATGCCGTGATCGCGCATATTGTTTTGTATGGAAATGCTTATTTAGAATTTTCACCCAAAATGAATGTTGCACTACAAACCGGTGATATGTTTTTAATTCCAGCAGGTTTAGCACATACTGTAAAAAATCACTTAGACACGCAGTTGGTTAAAAGCCTAAATATAGAATCACTCTTTGATGGATTAAGACAAGACGCAATTGAATTTGGTCAAGGAAGTTCTGAGAAGACATTAATCCTCTCTGTACGTTGCCATATGAATGCAATCATGGCTCGCCCATTGATCAATGCACTCCCACCATATTTGCATATTCAAAATGCCTTGAGTGATGAGGCGCCTGAATGGCTTAAAATTGGATTATATTTTGTTTCTGCTGAAACGCGTAGAACTATAGCGGGAAAAAATAAAATTATGGATCATGTCGTCAGTATTTTGATGATTGAGTGTGTGCGTGACTATATTGAGCAAATGCAAGATCACAATAACTGGTTAAATGCCCTCGTACATCCAGAACTTTCAAATGCACTAGCAGCCATCCACAGTCGCCCAGAACAGAGTTGGACCGTAGAAAGCTTAGCTGAAACTTGTTGTATGTCACGTTCTAAATTTGCCAGCTTATTTAATCAAATTATTGGTGAAACACCTTTAGCTTATTTGCAACAGCATCGCTTACGTCTTGCCAGTCAGTTGATCAAACAAGGACAACTGCCTATTCAACAGATTGCCCACCAAGTGGGATATTCATCTGAAACTGCATTTAGCCAGGCGTTTAAGAAACAATTTGAACTTAGCCCAAGCCAATATCGCAATCAGATCTAAAAAAGATTAAAGACATACGCTAATCAGATCTGACTGATATAGCTCCTGTACTAATTTTATATTTAATTTCACATAAAAAAAGCGCCGAGGCGCTTTTTTTATCCAAGAAGATCAATTATTTAATTTTTGCTTGTGATTTTAAATAACGCGAATAATCATCTAATAATTGTTCACCACGGAACTTCTGATACATTTGCGTAAGTTGTTGAATTTCAGCTGGATCCATCTGAGCAGTGTCTACTTTTTTCACATTCGCTACAGCCACAACAACTAACTCATTTGGTAGCTTGGCAGTGCTGACAGACCACATGCCTGCTTTAGGTACTGGCTGGCTAAAGGCAACACGCTCGATCTCACGCTTAAGGCCTTGTGAACGCGTAAATGTTCCCGCATGGACAAAATTAGATTGGTATTTCGCAGTAACTTCTTGAGCTGGTAATTTTTTGAAATCCGCAATCATGGCATTTAATTTTGCATGGGCAGCATCGAACGCTTTTTGTTCAATCAATTGTGCTTTTACACGTGCAGTTGCTTGCGCTAGAGGTTGTATACCTGCTGGGTGATACTTACGAACTTTAACCCATACCACATCGCCGTTGGCAGTTTGGATGTTACTTGAAGCCGTCGTATTTCCGCTTTTCACATCTTCATTAAATAATTTAGATTTAACAGCAGGATCAGCAAGAACTGGATTGGTTGTCGTTAAATTCACATTATTCGCAGATTGAATTTGAACTGTCTTAACTGCTTGTGAAACTACATCCAATGCATCACTGTTAACCACTTGCTCATTTAAACTATTTACAGTATCAGAGAAATAGTTAGCAGATTTATTCTTTAAAACCTCAGCAGTCAATTCAGCTTTTTTTGAATCAAACGATGGTACTGAATCTACGGGTGTATTCACTTCAATCAAGTGATAACCGAATTGAGTTTTAACAGGCTTAGAGACTTGACCATTGCTTGTTGAATTCACAGCTTTATCAAAATCATCACCAAAGGCACCTGGCGCATAGGCAGCAAGTGCACCACCTTTCGCCTTAGAATCAGGATCTTCTGAATATTGCGCAGCAGCTTGAGCAAATGACATACCTGCCTGAATTTTTGCATACACTTCATTTGCAAGTGTCGCAGCTTGCTCAGGCGTACGAGAATCAGTTGTAATCAGGATATGTTTAACATCTCGTTTCAAACCTTGCTTATATTTTTCTGTAAACTGTGAATATGCCTGTTGTAATTCAGCATCAGTCACTGCAGCATTTGGCTGTGTCAATGCCGCAGGGCTTAACACCACATAATCCACATCCACTGAAGCAACTTGTTTGAACTTATTTTGATGCTTGTTGTAATAATCAGTAATTTCCTGATTGGTCACATTAACGTTGGTTTTATAGTCATCAAGTTTAACGCTTGATAAAAATAATTCACGTTGTTCAGATTGCAGATTGGCAATTTGCTGGATATCTAATTTACTAATCAATGCATTATCTGAAATTGTAGAACTTAGAATGCTTAAAGCAAAATCTTGGCGAATATTTTGGATAAATGCTTGGCTTGTTAAACCCTGTGAACGTAAATAGTTTGCATACAATGTATTGGAAAACTTACCATTTTCCTGAAAGGCAGGAATTTGCGCAATTTTCTGTTCAATTTGAGCATCGCTCAAAGTCACACCCAATTTATCAGCTTGCTGTCTTAAAAGACTTTGGCTAATCAGATAATCAAGTGCTTTATTTGCAATAAATTCTTTATTCAATAATGATTCATCCCCATGAACAGCAGGATTTGCCAATAATTGATCTGTATAGCCTTTTGTAACCGTTTCTAACTCTTTTTTAGAAATATCTTGACCATTAACAGTTTTAGCTACGTCTGCTTTTTGCCCACCGCTGAAATAGCCTTCAATACCAACCACAGCAAATGGCGCTAAAAATAACACAAGGAGAACTTTACCAAACCAGCCCCTTATGAGAGTGCGAAACGATTCCATGAGTATTCCAATATTATATTTCGTAAGGATTCTAACTGAAATTGTGAAATGAATGAACGAGCAATCACTGATAATTTAATATATTTCATAAAAAACGCGCCACGAAGGCGCGCTTTCAATAAGCTCAGATTAAGCTACTGAGTCTTTTAAGCCTTTACCAGCTTTAAAGCTAGGTACTTTGCTTGCTTTAATCTGAAGCTCTTCACCAGTTTTAGGGTTACGGCCAGTACGAGCAGCACGGTCTTTAACACTGAATGTGCCAAAGCCGACTAAAGTCACTGTATCGCCTTTTTTAAGCGCTTCACCAATTGAAGCAATAGTCGCATCTAATGCTTTACCAGCATCGGATTTTGACAATCCCCCTTTTTCTGCAATCGCATCGATTAATTCTGATTTATTCATGAAGATTACGTCCTCTTATATCGTTTGTTTAAGTTCCAAGGCTGTAGATCAAAGGCCATGACGACTTTATAGCAATGCTTTGGGGGGAAACGCAAGACTCCAAACCCGCTTTTCACAAAAATTACGACTAAAATTTACGATTTTTTTGGATTAAAGGTAATTATTTCATTTTTTTTAGCAATTGTTCACGTAAGTTTTGGTTATCTTCTGCTAGCGCATCAACCTTATTGTGGAGTTCCAGTATCAAACTTTCCAAATGCTGAAGATCTTTCGCAGTTACCAAACCGATTCTATTTAATGAATGATTTACACTCTGATCTAAAAGCTTTTCAACCTTATCTTTGGTTTCTGCAACAGATTCTTTGGTTTTTTCAGTTACTTTATTGACTGTTTGATCAGTGACTTCAACTGTCTTGGACTCCAGCTCCTCCCCCACTTTGACTAAGGAATCGAATAGTTTGTTGCCCTCTTCTTCCGCTCTTGAGAACGCTCCCAATCCAGCCAACCAGATTTGTTTTGTATATTTTCTGAAATCTAATGCTGACTTTTTATGATTTCTAGGCTTTATTTGAGATTCATTAAATTCATTTTGATCTTGGTAAAGATCAGGTTGTTCCTTGTTACTCTTTTTCATATCTTGCTCCATTTACCCCAAACTCCAGCGTGTAATGACCCATATGACCAAATTAGGTAGAAAATATTGCTATATTATCAAATAAAACTATTGAACCTTTTGCTAAACTGTTCTACAAAGCAAAGTAATTGTTTTTAATGTTAAGGAACACTTGGCAATTCGACAATGCTTATTAAGATAATTTTTATATCATTGTTGAAATATTGTGTTTCATGTCATGGATGAGATTGTTTTATTTTTTAGAGATCGGACTCTCTGTTTTTGCTATAGGAATTTTTTATGAATGAATCGCAACAAAAGCAAGGTCATTCTCGTTTGTTGCTAAACATTGTCATGATTATATTGGAAACCATTTATTCTTTTGTATTAAAGCATGATCGTGTTGTTCGCTTACAGGCAAAAAAATTCGTCGAACAGCAGATTACAATTAAAATGAATAGCTATATTCCTTATTTTGACTTTTATGTTCAATTTACAGATCGTGGTATTCTTTTTGATTTACAGCCTCCAGAAAAAGCCATTGACCTTTCTGTGAGTAGTACACTTATCGATTTCATCCAAATATTTGTCTTTGCTAATCGTCGTAGCATGAAAAAAATGCGCCTGGATGGCGATAACCTCCTCAAGGAACAGTTTCGTGATCTCGTTGTACACTTAACTGCACCTAAATTGCTTTCAGACTGGAAGCAATGGCTAACCAATCCAGATGATGATAGCCAGACAAAAGCATCAAAAAAACGCATTGCTCCTTTGCTTGAAAAGATTGATCAGCAACGTTCTAAGATCAATACACTTCAAGTTGAAGTAAAACAATATCAAAATCGTGTTAAACGCTTGCAGCTCAACCAACAACGTTTATATACGGCTTTAGGCGTATTGGGCTTTCTATTTATAGCATTAGTCGTGTATAATCTTTGGCAAATATTTTCATAAAACTTGAACAAAAATTGAAATTTACCCGCATTTTTTGTTCAAGTAATAAATTCTGACTAAATTAGTCAGAATTAAAATTAAAAATACTTGACTATTTTAGTCAGGATTCATAAAATTCATACATCTAGTCTAAAACATGTGTATCGAATCATGCGCCTAACTACTCGCGGTCGCTATGCAGTGACTGCACTACTTGACTTAGCACTGCAGCCACCTGAACAAACGATTACGCTTGCAGAAATTGCAAACCGCCAAACGATATCTGTCGCTTATCTTGAACAATTGTTCGCTAAGCTTAAGCGTCACGGCTTAGTTTCAAGTGTTCGTGGAGCAAATGGCGGTTATCACTTAGCGCGCCATGCTGAAGAAATTACTGTCTTAGAAATTATTGAAGCTGTAAATGAAACTGTCGATGCGACACGTTGTGACCACAAAGGCAATTGCCAAAATGGTGCAATGTGTTTAACTCACGATTTATGGCAAGAACTCTCTCTCCATATTGCCGATTATTTAGCTAAAATCACCCTTGCGGATTTAGTCGCTCGTGACAATGTACAAACCGTTGCGGTCCGTCAAAATTCAGCACCTCTTGATTCAGCCCTTTTATCGGTTACAGGTATTTGACATGAAACGTCCGATTTATCTTGACTATGCAGCAACTACGCCTGTTGATCCTCAAGTAGCAGAACGCATGATGGAGTGTTTAACCTTTGATGGTACATTCGGTAATCCTGCTTCTCGCTCACATGCTTATGGATGGCAAGCTGAAGAAAAAGTTGAATATGCACGTGAACAAGTCGCAAATTTAGTAAAAGCTGATCCACGCGAAATTGTATGGACTTCAGGTGCTACTGAATCTGATAACCTTGCCCTTAAAGGTGTTGCTCAGTTTTATGGTTCTAAACGCAAACACATCATCACAAGTAAAATTGAACATAAAGCAATTTTAGATACTTGTCGTGAATTAGAAGAAGAAGGTTTTGAGATTACTTATCTTGAACCTGAACCTAAAACCGGTTTAATTACACCAGAAATGGTTCAAGCTGAACTTCGTCCAGATACGCTACTTGTTTCATTGATGATGGTGAACAATGAAATTGGTACTGTGACAGATGTTGCTGCAATTGGTGAGTTAACACGTGCCAATAAAACTTATTTCCATGTAGATGCAGCACAAGCTGCGGGTAAAGTTGAAATCGATCTTTCTACCATGAAAGTTGATTTGATGAGCTTCTCAGGTCATAAGGTTTATGGACCTAAAGGTATTGGTGCTTTATTTGTACGCCGTAGCCCACGTGTTCGTATCAAAGCACAAATTCATGGTGGTGGCCATGAACGCGGTATGCGCTCAGGTACACTTGCAACCCATCAAATCGTCGGTATGGGTGAAGCATTTGAACTTGCTGGAAAATCTTTACAAGCTGAACAAACACGTTTACGTGTACTGCGTGACAAACTTTGGAACGGTTTACAGGATTTAGAACAAGTCTTCTTAAATGGCCACCCTGTATACAATGTTGCAAACTACTTAAATGTTAGTTTCAACTTTGTTGAAGGTGAATCATTGATGATGGCGTTAAAAGATGCTGCTGTATCTTCTGGTTCAGCATGTACATCCGCAACACTTGAACCTTCTTACGTACTTCGTGCCCTCGGCCTTTCTGACGAGTTAGCACATAGTTCAATTCGTTTTAGCTTTGGTCACTATACGACTGAAGAAGACATTGATCATGTAATTAAGATTACTAAAGCTGCTGTTGAGAAATTGCGTGAGCTTTCTCCGCTTTGGGATATGTACAAAGAAGGGATCGACTTAAGTTCAGTTGAATGGGCTGAACATTAAGTTCCTTGAAATCAAAACGCGGCATTTTATTGAAAATCAGTAAAATGCCACCAAATTAGATTGTAGAAATACATATTATCAACGCTGACCCCGAGGTTTGGAGAAGCAACATGGCTTATAGCGAAAAAGTAATAGATCATTACGAAAATCCTCGTAATGTAGGTGTTTTGGATAAAAATGCAGAAAATGTTGGTACAGGCATGGTGGGTGCACCTGCATGTGGTGATGTAATGCGTTTACAAATCCAAGTGAATGACAGTGGTGTAATTGAAGAAGCTCGCTTTAAAACTTATGGCTGTGGCTCAGCAATTGCGTCTAGTTCACTCGTAACTGAATGGTTAAAAGGTAAAACGCTTGACGAAGCACAGGCGATTAAGAACATCGATATCGCAACTGAACTTGCACTTCCTCCTGTAAAAGTACACTGTTCTGTGCTTGCAGAAGACGCAATTAAAGCTGCTGTTGAAGATTACCGTAGCAAGAAAACTAAAGCCTAGTATCTGTTCGTCAAATTTAGCAGATGATTTTTTAACGGAGTTTTCATGATCAATCTAACTGAAAATGCTGCAACTCATATCAGCAATTACTTAAAGAATCGCGGTAAGGGTGAAGGTATTCGTCTTGGTGTGAAAACTTCAGGCTGTTCTGGCTTAGCTTATGTACTTGAGTTTGTTGATGATATCGATACGCATGATCAAATGTTCGAACAGTTTGGTGTAAAAGTTTTTGTAGATCCAAAAAGTTTGGTTTATCTCGATGGTATGGAAATGGACTATGTTAAAAATGGTCTAAATGAAGGCTTCGAGTTTAACAACCCAAATAAAAAAGGTGAATGTGGCTGTGGTGAATCTTTCACTGTATAATCCGCCCTGCTTTTTCTCATGTTAAAACAGTGTCTTGCACTGTTTTAATCACATTTAATTACACCGTTTTCCTGTAAAACATCGTGGATGAGTATCCCCCATGAGTCATTTTGAGTTGTTCGATCTCCCAGAAGCACTCGATATTGATTTAGCGATATTAAAAGCTAATTTCCTAAAACTACAACAGCAATATCATCCTGATAAAGCTGAAAATAAAGACAAAGCTTTGATTAAATCAAGTGAAATTAATCAGGCATATAAAACTTTATCCAATGTAGACAGTCGTGCTGCTTATCTACTTTCACTCAAAAAGCAAGATCACCACTTAGATCAATCGATTAGTGATTTTGAGTTCCTTCAGTCTGCTTTAGAAATTCGTGAGCAGCTTGATGAAGCAACTAATACCGAACAGTTGCATTCTTTAAAAAAAGAAGTGCGACAATGGATTGATGGCTTAGTTCGTGAATTCAAAATTGATTTTGAGGATGAAGATTGGGCTGAAGCGCGTGACACTGTGCGAAAGTTACGCTTTTTTCAAAAAGTCATGAATGATATCGATAAAGCTGAAGATCAGCTTTTAGATGATGAAGATTTTAATTTAGATGATGATTTCTAAATTTTAGCTTTGAATATATGTTTTAACCGAATTTGTTTTTAGTATTTATTTTAAGGATGTGACAAATGGCACTCTTGCAAATTGCTGAACCAGGACAATCAAGTGCGCCACACGAACACCGTATTGCAATTGGTATCGACTTAGGGACAACCCATTCTCTAGTTGCTACGGTATTATCAGGCAAAGCCAAAGTGCTGAACGATGAGCAAGGTCGTGTGTTACTTCCTTCTATTGTACATTATTCTAAAAATTCAACCGAATACGGCGATGCAGCAAAACCATTCATCACTGCTGACCCTAAAAATACCATTGTTTCTGTTAAGCGCTTTATGGGCCGTTCCAAAGCGGATGTTAAATTTCAACATCCATACACACTTGTTGGTGCTGAAAATGAAATGCCAGCTTTTGAAACAGCTCAGGGGCGTAAAACACCAGTAGAAATCTCCGCAGAAATTTTAAAACAACTTAAAGACCGCGCTGAACAAAGCTTAAGCAACCCTGTAAATGGGGCTGTTATTACTGTTCCTGCTTACTTTGATGAAGCACAACGTCAAGCTACACGAGATGCAGCTGAGCTTGCTGGTTTAAATATATTACGCCTACTCAATGAACCAACAGCTGCGGCTGTTGCATATGGCTTGGATCAAGAGAGTAACCTAACAACAGATCGTAACTATGTCATTTATGATTTAGGTGGCGGTACATTTGATGTGTCTATTTTACGCTTTTCTCAAGGTGTGTTTGAAGTTTTAGCCACAGGCGGTCATACAGCACTGGGCGGCGATGACTTAGATCGTCTTATTGTTAAGTGGGCAAAAAAACAACTCAATATTGAAGTTTTAGATGATGCAGAATATGCGCACTTTATTGTTTCTGCACGCAAAGCCAAAGAAGCATTAAGTGATGCAACATCGGTTGATATTAAAGTTCTGACACATCACCTCACTTTAGATCGCACAACATTTGAAGAAATCATTCAAGTGGCATTAGATAAAACGATCAATGTATGTAAACGTGTCATGCGTGATGCAAAACTTGAACTCGATGATATTCAAAATGTAGTTCTTGTTGGTGGATCAACCCGCTCTTATGCTGTACAGAAAGTCGTGCGTGAAGTATTTAAGCAAGAGCCACTTTGTACTATTAATCCTGATGAAGTTGTAGCGATTGGCGCTGCCATCACTGCAAATCAGCTCATTGGGAACTCTAAAGATGGCTCATTACTTTTAGATGTTACTCCGCTGTCATTAGGTTTAGAAACCATGGGTGGTTTGATTGAACGTTTAATTTCACGTAATACAGCAATTCCTGTTGCACGTCGTCAAGAATTCACCACATATCAAGATGGTCAAACTGCGATGTTAATCCATGTCTTGCAAGGTGAACGTGACTTAGTTGAACATTGCCGAAGCTTAGGCCGTTTTGTATTGCATGGTATTCCACCAATGACTGCGGGTCAGGCACGTATTGAAGTTACTTTTCAAGTCGATGCTGATGGTTTACTTACTGTTTCGGCCAAAGAAACCACATCAGGGGTCAATGCTCAAATCGACATTAAACCTTCTTATGGTTTATCTGAGACAGATACTGAACGTTTACTTTTAGACGGTTATAAATTTGCTGAAGAAGATAAAAATCTTCGCCATCTCAATGAAACCAAAGTTGAAGCTCAACGTGAACTTGAAGCTTTAACACAAGCGTTAAAGGTGGATTCTAAACTTCTCAGCACTGAACAACTGACTGCGCTCACTCAAGCGGCTGAAGCCTTAAAAACTGAGCTTGAAACGAACGATATCAAATTAATTGAACATGCTGTTGAACAGTTAAAAACTTATAGCGATGCCTTTGCAGCAGAACGTATGAATCAACACATTGATCATGCACTCAAAGGCACCAAACTTGATGATTGGTCTAACTCAAACTAATTTAAGGTAACGACTATGCCACGTATTAAAGTACTACCTCATGCAACGATTTGTCCAAACGGTGCTGAGTTTGAAGTTAAACCAAATGCCAATCTATGTCAAAGCCTGCTTGATAATGGTATTAAAATCGAACATGCCTGTGACATGTCTAAAGCATGTACCACTTGCCATGTAATCGTACGCAAAGGCTTTGATGAGCTTGAAGAAATGGATGATATTGAAGCCGATTTACTCGATCGCGCTTGGGGCTTAGAACCCGATTCGCGTCTGTCTTGCCAAGTTAAAATTACTGATGAAGATATGGAAGTTGAAATTCCAAAGTATACGATTAACCATGCTTCTGAAAACCACTAAGTTGCTTTTCATATAGACATAAAAAACCACTCTTTATGAGTGGTTTTTTATGTCTAAGCAATTTTTAATGGCTTAGGCATTTCATTTAATATTTAATAATTTTACAAATAATTTGAGTTCACTTCATCTTCAATATTAAGCTTTGCAACGCCTTGAGAGTTGGTAAGTTTTTGCTGAACCTTAATCCGTTCTACCATTTTTTCTAATACTTCAACCAGCTCAGGATATTCAAAGTTTTGTACTTCTTCTAAATTCAGCACTAGGTGGAAGCCTTTATACTCATAATCAAACCATTGCTGATTTTCATTCTTGGTTGCAGAGTATTTTTCCATCACTTGCCAAGTACGCACCTTACCTTGAATCCCTTTCAGCTCAATCGGAGTTTTTGGTGCACAAAGATAATCATTTTTAATCAGCTTATAGGTTTCGTCTGAAACCAAAATTTCATCTATATCCGCAGCATATTGCAAACGCGCTGCTAAATTAGCATCTCGACCAACAATGGTATAGGCCATGCGATGTACAGCACCATAGTTTCCGACGTGACAATAACCTGTACTTACCCCCATTCGAATATGTAAAGCTGCATAGCCCATTTTCACCCAACGTTCACGAAGAAATTTCATCTGCTGACGCATTGCAATTGCCATATCAATACAGTTTTTCGCATCCTGCTCTACCCCTTGTGAATCAGGATCGCCAAAGAAAATCAGGATTGCATCCCCCATAAACTTATCAATGGTTGCACCATATTGCTTGGCAATTTCAGTCATATGACTTAAATAATCATTTAATACAAAGGCCAAATCATCTGGAATCAAAGTTTCTGATAGCTCAGTAAATCCTTGAATATCAGAAAAGAAAACTGTAATTTTTTTACGTTTATATTCAATTTTTGCTTCAGTATCGCCGCGCATAATCGCTTGCCAAAGCTGTAATGGCGCATAACGACTGAGTTGATTTGACAACTCAATATAGCGATTCATTTCATTAAAATAGGTGTTTTTCTTTGTTTCTACACTTTTGATACGACGATTTTGATAATAATTTCCAATATTTACAAACAAGATGATACTAATAAAAGAAAGAACGGATAGTTCAGGGCTAGTTTGCTGAAAATAATCATAAAAACCAAAGATAAAAATAATATTGGTATAAAACACAACAAAGGCAATTAAAATTGCCAGAGAGCCCATCATAAAAGAAATTTTATTATTAATCGCAGTATAAATCAGGGCAAATAACAATACAAAAGTCACCACCAGACTTAAATGAACAGCAGCCAATGCTGTAGAAACAACAATGATATCAATTAAAAAATAGACATTTTTTCGAATTTTAGAACCATATGAATATTCCAGCCAGCGTGATAACTTAGGACTGATAATAAAAATAAAGCCAATGAAAAAAGGCACGTAAAATTGATAACTTGCAATTGGGGAAGTGAAATAATAAACCATAACCAACAAAGCAATGATTAAGTACCCCATAAATCGCTGGAATATTTCAAATTGCTTTGGTTCTTTATCTAACATACGTTCAAATGGCAAAATATTTTACCTCGAATGTCATTTTATTAAACACTTCCTTGTGCTGTTTACACTTAATCCATACGCCAATCGAATGGCATATCACCTTGGCCACGTAACGCCAACATTAACGTTTGACGCATATGTGCTAACACTTCATTGCTATAAGGAACTGCTTGCAGACCAAATACAGGCTTAGGCCAAGCTACATCATTCTGATAACGAACTACATGATGAAAATGTAATTGTGGCACCATATTTCCAAGTGCTGCGACATTCATTTTATCTGCACGAAAAACACGAGACAACTGGCTAGATAACCAGCTAGATTCTCGTAAAAACTGCTCTTGGTCAGCTTGACTTAGTTCATATAACTCAGTGATACCAGGAACACGTGGAATAAGAATTAGCCACGGAAATTGCATATCATTCATTAAACGACATGTTGAAAGCGGAAAATCGCCTACAAAAAAAGTATCTTGAGCAAGTTGTGGATGCAAACTAAACATATCTTTATAAATGACGCAAAATTAAAAGGATGGCTAATACTAACACATCGGTTTTCGTGTGAATATTGGTTATCTTGTGTTTTGGTACAAATAAACACAGTTTGTTTTGAACCTGATCACAATTACACTTTAAAGAATCACAGAATTTTTTCAAGTGATTTACCAGAAAAAATTCATAAGCACTTTCAATCTCATACTGAGCATTATTTAAGCTCAAATTCCAGATAAATTAACGCTTTAATTCTGTCAGTAAATTGTTTAACAAATCCTGAATAAACTGAATTCTTTTGTCATTCTCTTCAAGCATCACCATCACTTTTAAGCGTTGCCCACCGTCCATACGAAACCAAGTTGGATGCTTTTGCATGAGTTGAATAATACTGATCGCTTGCACCGGAGTATCAGGTGAAAATTCGATCACTCCACCATTAGCTCCTATATCAATTTTAGTAATTTCCAACGCCTCAGCCTTAATCCGAATTTGATGGACACTAAACAGCTGTTTTACTGGCAATGGCGGTACACCAAACCGGTCAATCAACTCCATACGTATATTGTCAAGTTTATCTTGAGTATCGGTATTACTAATACGTTTATAGAACATAAGACGCTGATGTACATCTCCCAAATATTCATCTGGGATCAAAGCAGGCATATGTAGTGTAATTTCTGAAGTGAGTGAAAGTGGTGTATCAAAATTAGGGGTCTTACCCTGTTGAATTGCTTTGGTCGCTTTGGCCAACATTTCCATATATAAGCTATAACCAATTGCATTCATTGAACCACTTTGTTGTTCACCGAGTAGCTCACCAGCACCACGAATCTCCAAGTCTTCCGTAGCCAGCATAAAGCCAGCGCCAAGATTTGAAGCTCTCTGAATGGCATCTAAACGTTTTTCTGCATCACCTTTAAGGCCTTTAATCGATGGCACCATCAAATATGCATAGGCTTGATGATGTGAACGTCCAACACGACCACGCAATTGATGTAATTGAGCTAGGCCAAGTTTGTCTGCACGTTCAATAATAATCGTATTGGCATTAGGAACATCAATCCCCGTTTCAATAATCGTTGAACAGACCAGCACGTTAAATTCTTTGTGATAGAACTGTTGCATGATTTGCTCAAGTTCACGTTCACGCATTTGACCATGTGCAACAGCGACACGAGCCTCTGGTACAAGTTGACGAATATTTTCCGCAGCACGCTCTATGGTATCCACTTCATTGTGCAATATATAAACCTGCCCACCACGTAACAATTCCCTTAGAATTGCCTCTTTCATGGTTTCATTGGTTTGTTCATTGACAAAAGTTTTAACGGCTAAACGACGTGCTGGTGGTGTAGCAATAATCGAGAGATCACGCATCCCACCAAAAGCCATATTCAATGTACGAGGAATTGGTGTTGCAGTTAACGTTAACATATCAACATCTGCGCGCATGGCTTTAATACGCTCTTTATCACGTACCCCAAAACGATGTTCTTCATCAACAATCATTAAACCTAAGTTTTTAAACTGCACATTTTCCTGAAGAATTTTATGCGTACCGATAACAATATCGACTTTACCATCGATTAAGTCATCAATGATTTTGGTATGACTTTTATTAGTTCCAAAACGAGAAAGTACCTCTATACGAATTGGCCAATCGGCAAAGCGATCTTTAAATGATTCAAAATGTTGTTGCGCCAATAAGGTGGTAGGTACCAAGACAGCCACTTGCCTATTATTTTGAACAGCAACAAATGCCGCCCGCATCGCCACTTCCGTTTTACCAAAGCCAACATCACCACAAACCAGTCGATCCATTGGTTTGGCTTGTTGCATATCATATAAGGTCGCTTCGATGGCATTGGCCTGATCCAGTGTTTCCTCATAAGCAAAACCACTGGAAAATTGCATATATGCACTTTGATCCAACTCGAAACTAATCCCAGGTTTAGACTGACGACGTGCTTGGATATGCAACAATTCAGCTGCCACATCATGAATCTGTTCAAGTGCTTTACGTTTTGCTTTATTCCATGCATCTGTACCCAATTTATGTAAAGGCGCTAAATCAGGATCACCTCCACTAAAACGGCTAATCAGGTGTAAATTGGTCACAGGAACATACACTTTTGCATCATCTGCATAGTTTAATTGCAGAAACTCATAGTCTTGTTCATCAATATTTAAGGTAACTAAACCTGCATAACGCCCAACACCATGATCAATATGCACCACTGGCGCACCAATATTAAGTTCCGTCAGACTTCGAATAAGAAACTCTTCTGAAACCTCTTGTTGACGTTTTCTACGGCGCTGTACTACACGGTGTTCATATAGTTGGTTTTCAGAAATAACCGATAGATCATTGCTGATGACCAACCCACGATCCAAAGGTGCATTGGTGATCGCCACAGAGAAATTAGATTGTTGAAATACAGCAAAACTTTCGACAACTGGAATTTCACCTAAACTTGCACGTAAAGCATCTTTTAATGTTTCACGACGTCCAGCACTTTCAGCCACCAACAACACTGGATGATTGGCCTCATCCACGTACTGTTTAACGGCTTTAAATGGCTGCTCTTGTTTAGGGTCTACAGGCAATCTTGGCGGTAATTCAACCGACAAATTGATACAACCTGCTTTTAATTCAATGGCTTCTGTTGAGGCAATAATTCTTGAAAATTGATTTAAATATTCGAATAGTTGATTCGGTTGTATAAAAATTTCTTCAGGTGGTAATAACGGCTGATCAGCATTATGGCGTCGGTCTTCGTAACGACGAATTACATCTGTCCAAAAACTCAACAATCCTTCATCAATGTGCTTATCTGTAATGACAATAGAATTACTTGGGAAGTACGAAACCAAACAACTTTGTGTTTGCATGGCTTGCTTTGAGAAGAATAATGGGAAGTAGAAATCTAATCCCGGAGAAGCAATACCTTCTAACACATCTTGATAAATTGGATTTTTTTTAGGATTTGCTGTTGGAAAACTTTCGGCATAGCGATCACGAAATGTTGAACGCGCTTCTTTCAACGGAAATTCTTTTGCAGGAAGTACAGTAAAACGTTCTAACTTTGTCGTTGTTCTTTGCGTTTCAGGATCAAAAAATTTTAAACTGTCTATTTCATCATCAAATAAGTCAATACGAATGGGTGCATTCTGCCCAGAGGCATAAATATCCATAATACTACCACGTACCGCAAACTCACCATGGTCATAAACAGTATCAACCAAATGATAACCCGCTTGAACTAATTTTAATTTTTGTTGTTCTAAAGCAAATTTCTGACCAACACGGATATCAAAATGCTCACCCAATACCCATGATGTAGGGGCAACACGTTGTGCCAAAGTGGTTGCTGATACCAATAAAATACCTTTTTGTGGCATATTGGAAAGTATCGACAGTCTTTCAGAGACAATATCTTGGTGTGGAGATAAACGATCGTATGGCAATATCTCCCAATCTGGAAATATTGTTGGTTTTACCCCATAGAATTCTAATTCACTTTCCAACTGCCCTAAGTGCTGATTATTTTTCGCAACCAAAACAAAGAGCTGATCCGATTTCTCTGCAATCTCCTTAAACAATAAGGCAGCAGATGAACCGAGCATTGTGCCGATCCAGCGTTTTTCGCCTGCTTTCAGTTGTTTTAAATTGAGGTCAGAGATTTCTTGTTTAAACATAATCGCATAGGGTCTAAAAGACATGAGCAATAGTTTAACATGATGACTTTATTCAGTTGAGTGATTTTATTTATTCTATTTGTCTAAGTAATGACTCAACTACAGTATTTTTCCCATCAGAACATAATCCACGCTTACTATAAGACAAACTAGCAGGATCACGAACCTGTGGAAGCTCTTGCCAAATGAGTTGCGAATAACCATTTAATAACAATTAAGAATCTAAGCAACATCACATATGATTCTTTGATGAAATATTCTGATTCCATCAAATGTTATCCATGCCTTAAGTTGATTTATTTTTCTCGTTTAAATTGTTTATAATAATCATTGAGTTTTTGTATAATTTTTTTGAATTGTTTTAAATTTTCTTCTGTATTGCCAAGCCTTTGCACATAGTTGTTTGTTGCGATTTCTAAATCAATCTTTTCATTGATCAAAATTGTTTTATAAAACAAGGCCTTTAAATCATCAAAATTATTGAGTTTTCGGTTAGAAAAGTATTCCAGCCTTTCAGATAACTCACGATTTAAAACAATACCATCTACAATAAAACCGTGCTCAGCATCAATTTGAATATTATTTTCTTGTAGAAAAACTTGCTCAGGACCGTTTTTACTACCCTTAAATAAGGTTGCAATTTTATCAAACATCATTAAAACCCAATTAAATCAATGATTCACCATAACAAACATGACTCAAGTTCGCAGTAAAAGGCCACTTTAAAGCGACCATTTACCTAAACATAAACCATCAGCGTTATTCGTCACCCAAATCATCTAAGAAATCGACAGTAGGCACAAAGAATAAAGTTCCTGTCACTGCTGTACTAAAATCTAATAAACGATCTAAATTACCCTCTTCATCACCTTGAAACATGTGCTCTAACATTTGTCGAGTCACACTAAATTTGCGTGCATAACCAATAAAGAAAGTACCATACTCATTTTTAGATGGATTTGAAAACGGCATATTTGCACGCATGATTTTAATTTCATTACCATCCGCATCATGTGCCTTACTTACTACATTGTGTGCTGTTTTAGGTTTTACATCATCACTCAACTCAAGATCATTAAACTTTTTTCGTCCGATGACTTTTTCTTGTTCTTCATCACTTAGCGCGCGCCACTTGTCCATATCATGCATATATTTTTGAATAAATGCATAACTGCCACCTTTAAAGTCTGGATCTTCATCACCCACTAGTGCATATTTAGCCGCAATTTCAGGCTCTGGGTTTTCGGTCCCATCGACAAAGCCAATAATCGCTCTACCGTCAAAATATCGAAAACCATTCACTTCATCTACTGGATAACTTACAGCTTTTAATTCAGTATTGATCATATCTGCCATTTCAAAACACAACGCTTGGCGATCAGCGCGAATATGGAAAAACAAATCACCTTCCGTTGAAACAGCCGTATATTTTGGCCCTTTAATTTCTTTAAACTGTTCTAATTCTTGTGGTTTAGCCTGATCAGGAAATAAACGCTCCCACGCATTTGCCCCAAATCCCATGACCGCACTAAATTGTGCATCTGGATAACGGTTGGTTAAACTACGCGTCAATGCAGAAAAATTTGCCGCAAAATCAATTACTGTATCAATTACTTCAGCCCCAAGCCTTAATCCTAAAACAATAAATAAGGCGTTTTCCCCTGGACGATTCATAACAGGTTGAATTCGAGTTGAAGTCATAATATATCTCAAAATATTCTATTGGTTACAATCTAACATAGGCTGTTTTAAAGCTTAAGTTTTTATCGTTAACAATCCACTAATTCACAATATTTATATCGATATAAATGTTATGGAAAATAATTAAAGCAATAAGTTTTGACTTATTTTGTTTACGCACATCGATTGTAAGTATTTTTAAAACTACTTTAGGTGATAAGCATAAATTTTAAAATAACAGTCTTTCTGATCAAACACGATATTCAAATGCTGCAACAAAGTACGAAATTGATCTGTTTGATCTAAAATCAAATCACTGATCAATCTCCCCCTCGACTTGCTCAGCATAGGCTTTACAATTAAATATTCAATTCCAATAAATACAGGCATAGCATCGTGATAGAAAGGATGCCAATCACCTATATACCACGGAATTTTCTTCACAAATTTATCTTCAGCTTGTTGATCTTTATTTTCAGTCACCAATTTGACAATAAATGCAGGTGGAAAATCCAAGTCTTTCATTGCATGTAGAAGTTTGAGCCATTTTGAATCACTCATACAAGATACCAACTGCCGTTGATGCACGACCTGTTGAATTTTCAAAATATACTTTAAATAGGCTTGTTCAGTCTTTAAAGCATTTATATGATTTCGATATTCAAGATAATTTTCTTGTAAACCCACATTTATCCTTCAATTAAAAGCACCTGTTTAGATGCTTTTAACACATAGAGTTAACCATATTGTTTCTGTAAATAACGTACGATTACTGCTGACTCAAAGAGTTTTTCACCTGTATTTGGATCTTCTAAGTAAGGCACTTGAATATCTTGCTTTGCACGCCCCATAACAGGAATAATTTTTTCACGTTTACCGCCCACCAAAGCAACATATTTACCAGGTTTTAAACGTAAAACTGCTGGTCCTAGATCTTGCCAACACTCTTTAGCCACATTATGAAAGATAAATGGAATTTCTAATTCAGTTAACTCAGCACGCACAACACGTGTATAGGGACTTGCTTCAAACCCCCATAACTCCAATAATTGCGCTGGGCTTATACGATCAACAATTTTTTTATTTACCCAAACCCCTCGCGCACCATTAATAATAGTTCCCACCATGGCGACCGTTGGATATTTAGGATAATGAGAATATTTCTTTGGCGTTTTGCCGGTTTTACCATAGTGCTTAAATAAGTAATCAACAATCTTTTTTGATTCATACATTGCTGTTCCCGTGTTTTCATCAACGAAATACGGAAAACGCAATTTCCCCCCTTTTTCTTTTACAACCTGACGATATTTAGTCCCACCTTTAGGGCATGGATAGACTTCATAATCCAAATTGAGCAAGGTCATTACTTCTCGTACACGGCGGCAAAATGGTGAACCTTCAAACTCATATAACTTTAAGGCCTTTTCTGGCTGGTTTGGAAATGGTGTTCCAGTTACACCACGGCCTCCCTCAGTCAGCGATGAAGCCAAAGCTTGTACAACTTTAATTTGATGATGTACCATTTTATACCCCCTAGATGATTGTTTTCGCTTAAATAAAGCTTTTTATAAATCCACTAATTTTTCTTTTGAAACCACAATTCCATTGTTATCTACATAGATATATTCACCAGAATTGAAAGTGACACTACCAAAATACACAGGAATATCGACCTCACCTATGCCTTTACGATTGCTTTTTTGTGGAATTGTAGCCAATGCATGAACGCCTAGATCAAGTTCAACTAGTGCATCTACATCACGTACACAGCCATAAATCACTACACCATTCCAGTGATGCTTAACCGCTGATTCAGCAATCATGTCACCCATCAAGGCACAACGCATGGATGCTCCACCATCGACAACCAAAACCTTGCCTGTTCCATCTGTAGCAAGTAACTCTTTCACTCGTGAGTTATCTTCAAAACACTTGACTGTCACGATTTGACCACCAAAGGTTTTACGAGCTCCATAACTTTTAAAAAATTTGCCATCGAGAGATGGAATCAGGGTTTGGATGTCTTGGTCTGGGTGATCATCTAATAAATCACAAGTTACAAAAGGTACTTTAGTCACGTTATCACTCCATTATTTGCTATTTTGTATACGTAAATTATCATAAATTTCAATTTTTTGAGTTTGTGTTTGAGCAGCCTCGATCATAGTATGAGCCACTTGTTGTGCTGTCACTGGCTTATATTTAAAAGAATTGGGTACCAAATGCGAAAATTTACCATATAACTTTTGCGCTACATCTTCCAAGAATCGCTTTTCATTCCGATCACCAAGGAGTAATGATGGGCGAATAATAGAAAAACGATATAAGTTCAACTTTTGTATATAGTCCTCAAGTTCACCTTTGACTTGATTATAAAAAATTGGCGAGCTGGCTTTTGCCCCCATCGCACTGACTAAAAGTAAATGAGTTTCAGTCATTTCAAATAAATCTGCAAAATGTGCATTGATCTCAAAATCAATATTATAGAAAGCTTCTTTAGAACCTGCCTTTTTAATGGTCGTTCCCAAACAACTGAATGCATGAGTGTAACCGCTGACATCTTGATCATTGAGTAGAAGTAAGTCATCCAATACAAATTGTTCAACTTTTTTAAATTTTGAAAAGTCTGGATTTTCTCGTCGCACAACAACTGTAATTTTTTCACAATCAGCCAATAAATTGAGCTGCTCAATGAGACGCTGTCCCACTAAACCTGTTGCTCCAATCACAATCGCATTTTTTATCGAATTAGTCATTTTTTAAACAATCTCCTAGATTTATTACTAATCTAACGTTTTATTTCAAATTTTTCTTCAACAAAAATGTTGTCAAAGCATGTCAACACTTGACTTTACTGGCCTCTTTAATCACAATATGGCACTTGTTTACGGGCTGGTGATAATCCTCTGATGTGGTTTTCAGATGTGGTTTCAGCCCGCCCAGACCCATCTAATTCAAGGAGTGCACGAGTGGCAAACTCTGCTCAAGCAAAAAAACGTGCTCGTCAAAACGTTAAAGCACGTAAACACAACGCAAGCTTGCGTTCAATGGTACGTACTTATATCAAACGCACAATCGCTGCTATCGCTACTGGTGAATATGCTGCCGCAACTGAAGCTTATAAAGCTGCAGTTCCAGTTATTGACCGTATGGCGGATAAAGGTATCATCCATAAAAACAAAGCTGCTCGTCACAAGAGCCGCTTGAATGCACAAGTTAAAGCGTTAGCTAACTAATTTTTGCATGTAAAAAGAGCCCTTTAAAGGGCTTTTTTTGTATGTAAAATTTGACTATAACGCTTTAAAATTAGAAAACATCAAAACTTATCTACCACTTCATCATTATTTCTCAGCAGATAGATAAGTAAGAGTTCTAAACTGTAAAAATAATTACTTTGCTAAATGTGAAATTAAGACTGTTGCAGTGGATAAAATCCCTTCCTGACGACCAGTAAAACCCAATTTCTCTGTGGTTGTTGCTTTAACGCTAATTTGAGTCACATCAACATCTAACACATCTGCAATACTTTGACGCATTTCCAAATTGTGTTTGGCTAATTTAGGCCGTTCACATGCCACAGTAATATCGGCATTATTTAATTTATAACCACGGTCTAAAATTAATTGATAAACATGTTTTAAAAGTTTACGGCTATCCGCACCTTTAAATTCAGCATCTGTGTCTGGGAAATGCTGTCCAATATCCCCTAAAGCCAATGCACCCAATAAAGCATCACATAATGCGTGTAACACAACATCACCATCAGAATGTGCTTTTAAACCATGCGTATGTGGAATTTGAACGCCTGCCAAAGTTACAAAATCACCTTCTTCAAAAGCATGTACATCCATTCCCTGCCCAATACGAATCGGTATGATCATTCTTAGCTCCTTTTGCAGTTTTTAAAATTTAAAAATCTTGTATTCGTACTTTCTCTTTCGCTATAGTACGTATGCAAACATTGTGAAAGTATAAGCGATCATGCTGTTGAATACAGAATTTAATCAAATTAAAACACTCTTGTCTGGTCTCATTTTGAGCTGTATCAGTACATCAGCTGTTTATGCCCTGCCTCTTGACTGTAAGCATCAAGATTCATCACTTTTAAAAAAGTTATGTGGTTCACAGTATAGTGAACTACGCGCTCAATTGAATGAGAGCTATCTCACTGCATATCTGGTCACAGACGCACCAATACGCTTAATCAATGATACGCATCGTTTGTGGCTCAACCGTTTAAGCCAATGTAAAAGCAACGATTGTTTTAAACAACAGTTCGATATTCGCCTAGAAGACTTAAATTTTTACACCTCAATGAATCAAAGTTTAACCCAACATTTCATCAAATATGAACATGGTAAAATTTCGAAGCAACCCGCCCATTTACAAATCCATCAACTGACTAAAGATCGGATTAAAGTTGAAGGCATCGCCTATCGAAATCCCAATAACCGTAAAGATAGTCAAATCGTCTCATTGTTGGCTTACACCACGCCTGAAAAAAAGAATCAAATTTTGGACAATGAACATGACTGTAAATATGTGCTTAATTTCCAAAAAGCAATTTTGTCTGTGACAACAACACAAAAAGGCTGTGAGCGCTTTACTGGAATTTACCGTTTATATGATTAAGATTTATAATTAAATTTGGCAAAACCATGAGTACAAAACTAGCGTTAAGTGAAGAAAGATTAAAAATATTATCTGAATGTATGCAGAATTATGATGTGGGTGCTGATACAGATGAATGGCCTAACAATATTATTTCGCGCTTTACTAGCGTTTATAATGATGGTTCTATCTCAAAGCACGATATCCCATTGCAGCATGAAATTGATCCCGATGAATTAAAACTTTGTCAAAAACTAAGCGCTGAAATCGCCAATATCATGACAAATGTTGAAGTTGGTATGGGTTCAAACTCGGGTGATTATTTTCAAGATTTTTATATCATGCATTCACAAAACTCAGCTAGCCAAAAAATTACGCCTCAGCTGATTCAACAATACTTTGCCAATACTATTTTTCCTTTGGCGAACATTACGACTGAACCGCTTACAACAAATACACAGTGGTGGAAAGAAGTTGAACAAGATGGTGAAGAATCTCCAGCAGAATATTTTCAACCTTGGCACAAGATGATAAATTGGTTTGCAGCACAACACGATTTTATCGACTGTGCATTTGTTCGGATTGGAGACTCAGCACTTTTAGAACAAATCGATTCTGATGATTACCCGAAAGGAACAATCATTACAGGTTGTGTCTTGCCTCGACTTGCATTGGGCTTAACCCAAAATAGCAATTTGGTTGGAATCTTTGGATATGTTGTACACAGTTAAGATCTAACTAGCTTAATTAAAATATAAATAAAATAGGGAATAACAATGACTCAACTTTTAATTTTAGACCAAGTCTCACAACACCTTGATCAAACCTCTTTTGGTGGTCTTCCTGTTAAAACAATTGGCTTACAGGTTGAATGGCCTTGCTGCACAAATTGTGATGGTGCAATGCAATACCTTGGCAAAGTAAAAACTGATCTCGGTTTAGAATTGATCTTTATGTGTAGCCAAGATCCGGGGATGTGTGATGACTGGGATGCAGATGGTGGTGGTAATAAAGTGATTGTCATTACAGAGATTCATGCTCTTGAAAAATTCCAACCTTTAGAACCTGAAAATACCTTACGTGAAACGGAATATGGCGCCAAGATTTTCCAAGATTCGCAAGAAGAATATTCACAATCACGTGAACTTTGGCAAGGACCCAAGAGAGAAATTTTAGGTCAGCTTTCTGGCTCAGCTGAGTGGCTGCAAAATGATGAAACACCTGAATGTGATTGCTGCCAAAAGCCTATGCGCTTTGTTGCTCAACTAGAGACCGGACCTGATCATAGAACTGAGATGAATTTTGGTGGAGGAGGTTCCGCCTACCTATTTGATTGCCCTCAGGGTAAAACTGCTAAATTTCTATGGCAATGCTAGCCTCTACCATGGATATATCGAATGGATAAAAAAGTCATTTCCAAACTATTACAAAGCCAGTTTTATCCCATTTTAAAAGCACAGGGCTTTATAAAAAAAGGCGATGTATTTAGACAGGTTGAGGGGGAAGTTATTCGAATCGTCGATATACAACACTCCATTAAAAGACATTGTTTTCAAGTTAATCTCGGTATTCACCTCATCACATTAGGTGAATATGTTATGCGATGTACAGGTAACGCTTTAGATATTGAAAAAATGCGTGATTTCGATTGTGCATGGCGTAGTTCGATCCTGCCTTATTTGATCAATGATCATGACAACGACTGGTCATATACCTCAAATGAACAAGATGCCAACGAAATGGTGCAATTTCTAATATCTGAGTGGAATCGTCAAAGCCAAAATTTCTTTAATCAATTAGCACATTGGCCTGAAGATTTTCTCAAGAAAGCGCATCAGGCCTGTATAAATCCCTTACATCCCGCACACATGTGTACCCTCTGCTATGTGGCTGCTGCAGCTGGTGATTTACAATTGGTCAAGAGGCTCGCTGAGATTGCAATTGATGCTGTTCCTGAACGAGCCACCTCATTAAAAGAACGATTAGCATCATTTATCCAAAATCCAAGTTTAGCGATTCCGCAAATTATCGATTAATGACGAAATGAAGCAGTCAAATGCGCTATTCACCAAATTGAAATATTTGTTATATTTTCTAACAACTTTCACGATCCGATTTAAAGTTTTACGCTTTATTTCCTGACTTAATTAACTTATAAATAACTATATATAAATAGTCTGATGACATATTTGTTGTAAATACCGAACACCAAACAATAGAGGATCAAAGGTGTTGCTATGGATTTGAACATGTATCTCACCAATAAATTTAAGAATTTTAATGAGTTTCTAGAAACGCATTGGCATGACTACCCCAAGAAATACAAAGAAATCCAAACCCTGCTGTTTTTTCAAGCTTATACCACTAAGCCACTTTCTGAGAAATTTGAAATCAATATTGATCAGGCCTTAAAGTATCCAACCTTAAGATATTATTTCCAACAGATTGAAAAATATATCCATATACCGCCCAAGCAACTGTTTCCTAACTCATTTCATCGCCCTTATGAACATATTTTAAATGAGTTTAAATATTTAAGCTTTTACCAAGAAGCTTTTGAATTTCACAAAAATTTAGAAAAAATTAGAAATACTTTTAATAAAATTTCCATTCCAATTGCCAGTCATGCTATTTACACAGAAATTTTACAATATCTCAATTTGAGCTTTGAATACCTTGCTGATCCAAACTTAACAAACGATCTAAAGATTAAATTAATTTACCAATGGCAAGATATTCATAATTTAGAAACTGTTGCCGCATATAAATCATTAGAGAAAATTAAAACCACACTCAATCATTATCGGCAAAATTCCTGTTCAGAGTACTATTTTAATTTAATTCAACTGGGTGAAAATCAACGGATTGAATTTAAAGAACGTACCACAGACCTATTAACCAACCGCAAATCAGATAAATGGGTCAAAGCGTGCTTTGCATTTATGAATACCCGCAATGGCTATGTCTTTATAGGTATTGCTGATGATTTAACCATTGTAGGGATTGAAAATGAACTTGCGGAACACTTTAATAATTCACTCGACTTAATGAAGCGGAGTTTGATTGATAAACTGGCACACGAAAGTAACAAAATTTCAAATATTTATACCACACTAGAAGAAATACAGATTCAAGGAAAAACCATATTGGTCTTTAAATGTAATAAATCGGACCGTCCGTTGTATTACAAAGGCGAATTATTTATGCGTACCAATGGACAAACAACACGCGTTCCACCTGAACTGATTGAAAGTTTTCGTGTAGAATTTTATTGTTAGCATTCAATACTTAAAAATCTTTACCTAGAAGAATCAAAAATATGGATTATCCTCAGTTTAAATATCATCCCAACGCATACACACTTGATCTGTTTAAAAAAGAAGACGGTATTTGTTCGATTTGCAATCAACAACGTGATTTAAAGTACGTAAGTTCTTTTTATAGTGTAGATGAACCCGAGTATATCTGTCCGTGGTGTATTGCCAATGGTGCAGCAGCGCAAAAATACGATGGAGAATACAATGACTATTGTGGCATTGAAGGTATTTCTTCAAACCCAAATGTTCCATCCGAAAAAATCAACCCTGAATTTTTAGATGAAATCTGCTTCAAAACGCCAAGTTATCATAGTTGGCAACAAGAAGTTTGGCTCGTGCATTGCAATGAACCATGTCAGTTTATCGCTTATGCGGATAGTGAAAGGCTTAAACCAATTTGGGATGAGGTTAAAGCCGATATCGAAGAAAATGGTTATCCAGTAGAGCTTATCCAAGATCACCTCAGTATCGACGGTGATTTAACAGGCTATCTGTTTCAATGCATTCATTGCCAACAACATCGCTTACATATAGATTGTAGTTAAATACATAATTAAACCTTATAAGTTAAAGCTTATAGCTTTGGCTAAGTAACTGGCTTAAATGCTGTTTAATGCCCTGCCATTTATCTTTGATTATGCTGTATATAACAGTATCTCGAACAGTTCCATCTTTTCGTAGCTCATCTTGATGTTGCACATCATCATAATGCGCACCTAGACGCTCAATGGCGCCTTGACTTTTAACATTGCGAATATCCGTCCTTAATACAACCGAGTTGGCTGGTAGTTTTTCAAATGCTTACTAAAATAATAATAACTTACAACGGGTATTGATATGACTGCACTGTGCTGATTCTGCATACCATATATAGCCAATCTGACCACGGCGCACCTCCCAAATCAAATCGCGAAAACTGGTGGTTCTTACAATACGACCATTCCGCTGATTTAAAACAACAAAAGGTACGTGTATTCCCAAAGATTTTTGTTCAAGTGCCTTGGCAATATAATCCTTGATCTGAGAATAATGTGGAACTAATGTATATTCTAATTCCCACAATCGGCCATCTTTACATACCTCAATTAAAGCATTTTCATGTTCTATTTGTAGTGGTGAAAGCTGCACTTGATGGGTTTGTAATGATGTATGCGTTGAAAAGATATCTTGATTCATAGCAATTACACCATTGTAAAGAATGCTCCTCCATTGTCCGCTATGTTTGAAAGTTTTATGATCAAAATATGAAATCACCATGACGATCTTTCAAATGATTTCAAGGGCATTTGCATGCCCTTGAATCGAATAAAATTCAATAAAATAGTTATTTTTTATAGTGTGCCAACATGTCTTGTAAATGTGCTTTTACATTGTTCCACTCACCTTGAGCAATACTGTACAACACTGTATCTCGAATCGTGCCATCTTTACGCATTTGATCGCCCCGAATAATGCCATCTTTTTTAGCACCTAAACGTTCAATGGCTTTTTGGCTTTTAAAATTAAATTGGTCAGTCCGCAACGCCACGGTATTGGCTTGAAGTTGTTCAAAAGCGAAACCTAATAGCAATAGTTTACAAGTTGTATTGACATGAGTCCGCTGTACAGATTGTGCATACCATGTATAGCCGATTTCAAAACGTTTTACGTTTAATAAAATATCGTGATAACTAGTCGTTCCCAAGACTTTCCCTGAGCTTTGCTCTATGACAACAAAGGGATAACGACTACCTTGTGCTTTTTGTATTAATGCTTTTTCAATATAATTTTTAACTTCTGTGTAATGTGGTGTTGAGGTAATTCGTAGATTCCACAATTCACCATCACGACACGCTTCAGCAAGCCCTTGCTCATGTTCAAGAGATAATGGTACTAAGCGAATATTATTTAGTTGTAAATCTAAATGAATAAATAATTGTTCAAATGCATCCATCTCATATCCACCAATTTAATCAATAAAGTTACCGTTTAATTTTATTGTAAAGTGATCAACATCAATATATATCACACTTTAATTTTACATCTGATAATGGTTTTATATTCTTAATAAAAGCACTCCCAGATGATGAACTGCTTAAATCATTTCTAGAAACGAAAACATCATCAAGAAAAATCTCTGCCTGAGCTTGATAAAAGCATCCATGTTTTAACGGAACACTGGGTAATTTTAATAATTTAACGTATTTTTTTGACTCATCATCAACTAAAAAACGTGTATGACCTAAATATGTTCCTTGAGTATCTTGATCTAAAAATTGAATTTTTAAATTATTCTCACCATAATCTGCATCATATCCATATAAATACTCAACAACTAAAGGAGATATTGCTTTATAGGTATAAGTCGTCATGGAAGGATTATCGCGATCTCCTTTTTCTTGTTCAGTCTTCACCAATGTTAAATTAGCTGCAAAAACATCTATCATGATAAATGTACCCAGTATTATGAATAGTATTCTTATCATTTTAATCTTTCATTCTCTTAAATCATTATATTGCCAAGGCTAAACATACCACTCCAGCCAAACCTAAAACCAGTCCTAGAGCTGTAATCACTTTAAGCTTTTCTTTAAAAATTAACAGCCCTGCAATTACTCCAAATAACACCACAAGGATATTCATCCCTGCAAAAACAATCGCTGGAGAATCTTTTAATAAAATATGCGCTTTGACATATAAAGCAATATTGGCAAAATTTAAAATCCCCAACGCCAAACCAGCAAAAAAGTTCTGAAGCTTCCACTGAGTTTTTCGAATCAGTAAATAACCTACAGATAATAGGAATGAACAGATAAACATCAAGGTTAATGTAACAGGAAACTGTAAACCAAGGCTGGTTGTATATTTTAATAAAACATCAACCAAAGCATAACCCACCCAAACACTGAGTAAAGAAAGGATACCTTTCTGATTGAGTAATGAATTTGATGGACTCGACTGAGAAAGTACAATACATAAAACTGCCACGATACCCAAACCGATACCAAGCATTTTTAATTGGTTAAATTGTTCTTGGAATAAAAAATATGCAGCCAATAATGATAAAACCACAGATAATCGCTGTGCAATTTCAGTTTTTAAAATTCCTGCACTATGTAATGATTTTGCTAAGCATAAAAAAATACTGGGTAATACAACACCTAAACCAAGAATCAACCACCACGGTGTATTTGAGATTGAAATATGGGCCAAATCAGGCTTAAACCAAATATAGCTCAATACACTGGCGATTGCATAATTCCAAGCAATCATTTGCAATGCATCAAAACCTTTTTGTTTGGTCCATTTTAAAAGCATTGAAACCAGCACACTACAAAGTGCTGCTAAAAATATGAGTTCCATAATTTACTTCTTATCTCACCAATCATTGCAAAATTTATGCGAAACCGAGTTCCTATGATTCAAGAAAAAGCCCACTAGCATGAGTGGGCTTTTAGGTGATCAACAACCATCAAAGATTATTTATAACGATCAACCATTTTTTCTAAAGAAATTGGGCGAATCTTGTCTGCATTACCCGCAGTACCAAATGCTGTATAACGATCTACACAGATTTGTTTCATTGCTTCAACCGTTTCACCGAAGAATTTACGTGGGTCGAATTCACTTGGTTTTTCAGCCATCATACGGCGCATTGCACCTGTAGATGCTAAACGTAAATCTGTATCAATATTGATTTTACGTACACCATGCTTAATTGCTTCAACCAACTGTTCAACTGGAACACCATAAGTCTCTTTGATGTCACCACCATATTGGTTAATGATCGCTAACCATTCTTGTGGTACTGAGCTTGAACCATGCATAACAAGGTGAGTATTTGGAAGCGCCGCATGAATTTCTTTAATACGGTCAATTGCCAAAATATCGCCTGTAGGTGGACGAGTAAACTTGTACGCACCATGAGAAGTACCGACTGCAATTGCTAAAGCATCTACATTGGTATCTGCAACGAATTGACGAGCTTCTTCAACAGAAGTGAGAAGTTGAGAATGATCAAGTACACCTTCTGCACCAACACCATCTTCTTCACCAGCCAAACCTGTTTCAAGACTACCCAAACAGCCAATTTCGCCTTCTACAGAAACACCACATGCATGTGCCATTTCAACAGTACGACGTGTTACATCAACGTTATACTCATAAGACGTTGGTGTTTTACCGTCTGCACCTAAAGAACCATCCATCATTACAGATGAAAATCCAAGCTGGATCGAACGTTGACAAACATCTGGGCTTGTACCGTGGTCTTGATGCATTACCACTGGAATATGTGGCCATTCTTCAATTGCAGCTAAAATTAAATGACGTAAAAATGGAGCACCTGCATATTTTCGTGCACCAGCAGAAGCTTGCACAATTACAGGTGAATTTGTTGCGTCAGCGGCTAACATAATTGCGCGCATTTGTTCTAAGTTGTTCACATTAAACGCTGGAACGCCGTAACTATGTTCACCGGCATGATCCAAGAGTTGGCGCAATGAGATAAGAGCCATAATATCCTCCCAAGTAATGCCCCATATTCTACATGTTGCTTTATTTCAATTCAGCAACAATATTGACTATTTCATAAAAAATCCCCGCGTTTGCGGGGACTTTTAACAAATAACAACATTTAGAAAGATTATTGAGCTTTAGGTGCTTCTTCTTCAGTCGCTGGCGTAGCCGCATCTGCTGGAGCATTTGCTTTTTCAGCAGCTACATCTGTATTTTTTTCATCCAAAACAGGCTGATCAAGCGCATCAATCACAGCTTGTTGTTCTGCAGATGTATTTGCTGATTCTGCTGAAGCAGCTTCAGAAGAAGATGTTTGTTCTGAGGCTGGTGCTTTTTCTTGTTTAGAACATGCAGTAAATGCCAAAGGAGCAATAAGAAGTGCTGCAAGTGTAAATTTAAATTTCATCACATTTCCCAGTGTTGGTGATTGGATTTGATCTAGTTTATTGCAGTTATATTTCATTTTTATTACTTTAAAATGAATCTCTCAGATAAAAAAGGCTGACACGAGGTCAGCCTTTCATATAAACGTCATAATTAAAATAATTTTTCAATTAAGCACGTTCAAGCAATACCGCTACAGCTGGAAGTGTCTTGCCTTCAACAAATTCAAGGAATGCACCACCACCAGTTGAAATATAACCAATTTTGTCTGCAACATGGTATTTATCAATTGCAGCCAAAGTATCACCACCACCAGCAATAGAGAATCCTTCAGATTCAGCAATCGCTAAAGAAAGTGTTTTTGTACCTTCGCCAAATTGATCCACTTCAAACACACCAACTGGACCATTCCAAAGGATCGTTTTAGACGTTTTTAAGATTTCAGCAAAAGCTTTCGCCGTTTCAGGACCGACATCCAAAATCATGTCATTGTCTGCAACATCTTCAACTTTTTTTACTGTTGCTTTAGCATTTGCCAATGAACCTAAGAAATCTGCAAAATCGATTGCAGAAGCATCTGCTACAACAACATCTGTTGGAAGTGGAACAGATACTTTTGCTGCAATCGCTTTAGCTGTATCAATCAAATCATTTTCACACAAGGATTTACCGACATTGAAACCAGCTGCGGCTAAGAATGTATTGGCGATACCACCACCAACGATCAATTGATCACAAATATCAGAAAGTGAAGTTAAAACATCAAGCTTAGTAGAAACTTTAGAACCAGCAACAATTGCGACCATTGGTTTTTCTGGTGTTTGCAGCGCACGACCTAAAGCATCTAATTCAGCTGCAAGCAAAGGGCCCGCTGCTGCGACTTTTGCTAAACGTGCTACGCCTTCAGTTGATGCTTCTGCACGATGCGCTGTACCAAATGCATCCATCACAAAAACATCACAAAGTGCTGCATATTTTGCTGAAAGTTCAGCATTATTTTTCTTTTCACCCACATTGAAACGACAGTTTTCAAGTAATACAACTTGGCCTGCTGCAACTTCAACCCCATCTAAATAATCTGTGAATAATTTAACGTCTTGACCAAGTGCCTCAGTTAAATAAGCAGCAACAGGAGCTAATGATTGTTCCGCTTTTGGTTCACCTTCAACGGGACGACCAAGATGAGAATACACCATGACCGCAGCACCCTTCTCAAGTGCCAATTTAATTGTCGGTAATGCAGCACGTAATCGTGCATCACTTGTAATCACACCATTTTTAACAGGTACGTTTAAGTCTTCACGAATAAGTACACGCTTGCCTGCTAAATCGAGGTCAGTCATACGCTGAAAATTCATGTATAGCTCTCTTATAGATATTAAAAATCGCGTAGATTCTAAATGATTACACAAAAAAAGGTTAGATACTTTTGTAGAAAAGCTGTAGAAAAGTTGAGATTTGATTATTATAGGGCGAACTTTTAAATTCTATACGCTTATGTCTTTTCATCCCGATCCTAAAATCAATGGTTTAAATGTCTTAGGTGAACCTTTAGCAAGTTGTTGTTTTTCTCCAATCACAGGTTATTTTCGTAACGGTTTCTGTCATACAGCAACAACCGACCTTGGTCAGCACACTGTATGCGCTGAAATGACTTCAGAATTTTTAAATTTTTCACAAAAAGTAGGAAATGACTTAATTACACCACTGCCAGAACACGGCTTTCCGGGACTACAACCTGGTGATTTTTGGTGTTTATGTGTGACGCGTTGGGTTGAGGCCTATCAAAATGACATGGCACCTCGTGTAAAACTACAAGCCTGTCATCAAGCAGTTTTGGCGTATGTTCCCTTAGATCTCTTGATGGAATATGCAGTATAACTAGGCATGAATTATTCAAAGATGAATCACCATGAAATTATTTTGGCTTCATCGAGCCAAACCCGTAAAGATTTAATGAATCGTTTACGCTTAGACTATCATTGTATTTCACCTGAAATCGATGAATCACCACGGGGTGAATCTCATGCCGATGATTTGGCTAAACGCTTGGCTTTTGAAAAAGCTCAAGTCATTGTACAAGACCATCCAAATGCCATAGTGATTGGGTCAGATCAGGTGGCTTGGCGTGAACATGCACCACAAGATTTTATTGGTAAACCTTTATCTGTAGAAAAAGCCATTCAACAGCTACAAGCCAATTCAGGAAAAAATGTCTTTTTTAGTACTGCCTTAAGTGTGCAACATTTAGCTTCTGGTTTTGAACAAACCTTGGTCGAGCATTATCATGTTAAATTTCGTGACTTAACTTTGGCTGAAATTGAGCGTTATATCGAAATTGATCAACCTCTGCATTGTGCGGGTAGCTTTAAGTGTGAAAGTCTTGGTATTGGTTTATTTGAGCAAATGATTGGGCAAGACCAAACCACTTTGATGGGTATGCCAATGATTCAGTTATGTGGAATTTTAAGGAAGTTGGGAATCCCGCTACCTTAATTTCCACACTGTATAATAAGCTCGATCTTATTATAAATTTCCATAATTACATGGGATTTGTGTTATTTGCTCATGCATTAAAAAGGATAAAGACTTTTTGAGTTAATCCCATAAATCCTGATAATGCGTTGCAAATAACATCAACCCTTCTTTAATCTTAGCCTTAGATTCTGTTTAGCAGTCCCCAATCAAGACCAACTCAAAAGCAAGAATCATCTTGTTTAAATACTCTAACCCAATTTGATTTAATTGCGCCTCACTAAAATCATTCACTTGCGCTTCATTCACCACCCAAGTTGGAATAGAAATATTTTTGCCCTAGATAATCAATTATCGATACGAACGCAATACTAAAAGTGTTTTGTCTGCAATTTCTTTTTTTGGATCAGAATAATACGAAATAGGAAAAAATCTATATTCCTCAACCCAATTGAAAATGCTTTCTTTTAAATTAGGCAAATCTCGGATATATTATGAGATATTTTATAAAATCATGAATTTACAACTCCTTTAATTTTTCAAAAAGCAGGGCTGTTTTTATATAAATATATTTTGAATAAATTTACAAATACTTGCACCACCTGTCATCTCATAAGACAATAGCCGTATTATAGATTCAAATTTGCTTAGGCTATTTTCATGTCCCTACCTTTAGATGTTCTTGGCGGAATTACTGCTGAACAATTCCTCTCAGAATACTGGCAAAAAAAACCATTATTGGTTCGTAACGCTTTACCTGAAATTGCCAATATCCTTGTTCCAGACGATGTCATGGAGCTTGCTCTGGATGAAAACATCACAGCACGCCTAATTAAGCAAAAAGACAAAGATCCAAATCAATGGTCAGTAAAATCATCACCACTCATCAAAGGTGATTTTCAGAAAATGCCAAAGCTTTGGACTTTATTGATTCAAGCTGTAGATCATTATTCATTTGATTTAGCTGAACTTTGGAAGAAATTTCCTTTTATTCCACAGTGGCGTCGTGATGACATTATGGTCTCTTATGCTGCTAAAGGTGGCTCTGTAGGTCAGCATTTTGACTTTTATGATGTATTTCTTGTACAAGGATATGGACATCGTCGTTGGCAACTTGGACAAATGTGTGATGCTGAATCTGAGCTTGTCGAAGGACAGCCGTTAAAGCTACTTCCAGAAATGGAGATCCATTTTGATGAAGTTTTAGCGCCAGGCGATTTACTTTATGTTCCACCAGGATTGTCGCATTACGGAGTAGCAGAAGACGATTGCCTAACCTACTCTTTTGGTTTCCGTATGCCAAATATTGCCGACATGATGGATCGTGTCAGCGATAAATTTATCGAAGATCAACAACTACGCAATCCGCTTCTCGACATATTGCGAAATAAACAAACCCCGATTGGGCAAGTAACACAAGCTGAACTCGATTATTTAAAAGCTGAATTGTTGGCGAAATTAAATAATTCTAAAGTGTTAGAAGATGCCATTATGAGTTTAATGGCTGAAGCAAAGTACCCTGAAAATATTCCAGATGCTGAAGCGATTGGCACTGGCGATATAGCAGAAGTTCTTGAACAAGGCTATTTACTACAAATTGAGCCAGCCTCTCGCTTAATTTATCTTGAACAGGATCGTGAATTATTATTCTGGGCAAATGGTGAATCGATCTGTATTTCTGAACAATTTGCACTACATTTAAAGCAGATTGCAGATGGACAAAGTGTCAAACTCAATCATGAATTGTCTGATGATGAAATATTAGAAGACATTGCTGGATTGTTGAATGAATCTATCTTGATGCTTGTTCCCACTGACGAATAAAATTCGCAATCTAACAGAATAACACTCAAATAAAGCCTGAAAATTCAGGCTTTATTTCTATCAATTTATTTTCAGCATAATTTTAAGAAATAATTCATTCATCCTTGCTCAAGCTGATATTTGAATGAGCTTGAGGACTTAACCGAAGTATTGAGTTTAAGTCACTTCAGTTCTGCTAAAGTATAAATTTTCATAGGCATTAGAAAAGTAAACACTTCATCCCACTAGAGATGAAGACTTTGCTGTGACTTTATTGTCCTTTTATCAGACTGTTTTATACTCATAGTTTTCGATAAACTCCGAAATCTATTATCAATATTTTTTGTCGTTCAAGTTTTTCAAAAAAGTCTAAAGTACTACTAAAGGGATTAACGAAGTATTTTGTTAAGTGATTGAATTCAACTGTTGTCTTAAGAAAATTATAAAAAAAATATGGATCAAGATTACCAATACTTTCTTTGTTTCCAAGCGAAACTTCAAGAATTTGCCCTGTTATTAAATTCTCAAACATACAATGCTCTCCATGCACAAAAAAAGACCAATCTCCCGATAGCGTTTTTTGTCCATTTAAAAAATCAGCATCTTGTATTTCGTAATAGTGTCCCGCGTTAATTTTTACTTTTTCAGGTTGGTCTGTTTCTGTAATTAATTTATCAATAAGCACTTCAGCAATGGCTTTATAGTTGTCCATTGCTGTTAATAATTCCTGTTCTACATCAGAAGTAAGGTTGATCATATAATTACTGTCAAAATTTCAAAGCTAAATAATTAAAACTTATCCAATAAAGCCTGAAAATTCAGGCTTTATTTGTATCAATTTACTTTCAGCATAATTTTAAGAAATAATTCCTTCACCCTTGCTCAGGCTGATATTTGAGTGAGCTTGAGAACTTAGCTGATGTTTTAGCGTCTCATTTTCCTGCTTTAGATTTTTAATTTTAAAAAACTGGAAGAACAGCCCGATATACGCAATGATAACGATCACAGAAACATAAATGGCTAAAAAACTGATACTAGGGTTTAACAATTTTGTCAGAAACTCTTCAAACATTTTCGATTCCTTTTTGTTTTCATCGCATATTGAATAAATATTTCAGTTAAATTAACTCATATTGTTTAGAAAATAAATATTTCAATTATTAATCTAGAACCATTCTCAAGTCTAACAAATCATTACTTGAGCTTTTTCATCAATTTGGGCAATTTAGCGCTATATAAAGAATGAGATATTCACTTCATGGCAAGTCCTGCTCAAGCAATTCGACATCAACTTCTCAATACTTTTTTCTCCCGTTATTCTGTTTGGTTCCTTTGTATATTTGTATCTTTATATTTGACTTGGATTATTTTCTTTAACGAAGGTCATTATATTTATTACTTTTTTTCAGATACTGTACTGAATTTAGCTTGGATTATTTCATCCATACTGGCCGCAATTGGCTTTGCCGATATCATCCAAACACAACATTCTATTTTAAGAAATTACCCTTTAATGGGACATTTTCGATTTTTCTTTGAAGATATACGTCCTGAAATTCGTCAATATTTCATTGAATCTGATGATGATGCCTTACCTTTTTCACGTGCACAAAGAAGTTTAGTTTACCAACGTGCTAAAAATGAAAATGCAGATAAGCCTTTTGGTTCAATTATTGATGTCTATCAAGATGACTATCGTTTTTTAACCCATTCGATGACACCCAAAACACCTGCTGATTTTAATACATTTAGAATTAGTATTGGTAATGATCAATGCTCACAGCCTTATAGTGCTTCGATTATGAATATCTCAGCGATGAGTTTTGGTAGTTTGAGTGCAAATGCTATTCTTGCTTTAAATACTGGTGCAAAAAAAGGTAACTTTTATCATGATACAGGTGAAGGGAGCTTAAGCCCTTATCATCTGGAACCAGGTGGTGATATTGTTTGGGAAATTGCTAGTGGCTATTTTGGATGCCGTACTCTAGATGGTAAGTTTGATCCTGAAAAATTTAAACAACAAGCAGCTCTGCCACAGATCAAAATGATCGAAATCAAACTGTCACAAGGAGCAAAACCAGGGCACGGTGGTATCCTTCCCAAAGATAAAATCACCAAAGAAATTGCCGAAATACGCGGTGTTTCTATGGACGTGGATTGTATTTCTCCAGCGACACATTCTGCTTTTAGCAATCCTATTGAAATGATGCACTTTATTCAGCAATTACGTGAGCTATCCAACGGCAAACCAGTTGGTTTTAAATTGTGTATTGGGCAGCCTTGGCAATTTATGAGTATTGTAAAAGCTATGCTACTGACTAAAATCATTCCAGATTTTATCGTGGTTGATGGTTCCGAAGGCGGTACAGGTGCTGCCCCTATTGAACTGATAGATCATATGGGTACGCCTTTACGTGAAGGCTTGCTTTTTGTAAACAATACCTTGATTGGCGCAGGTCTACGTTCTCAAATCAAGATTGGTGCAAGTGGTAAGATTATTAGTGCCTTTGATATTGCCAGTACTATGGCTATGGGTGCCGACTGGGTCAATTCCGCACGTGGCTTTATGTTTGCAGTGGGTTGTATCCAAGCACAAAGTTGTCATACCAACCAATGTCCTGTTGGCGTTGCAACGCAGAACAAAGAACGTCAAAAAGCACTTGATGTGCCATCTAAAGCAGACCGAGTGTTTAGTTTCCAAAAAAATACCTTAAAAGCGCTCGCGGAAATGATTGCTGCAGCTGGTTTACAACATCCTGCTGAGATTAAAGCACATCATTTAGCACAACGAGTCAATGACCGTGAAATCAAGAACTATGCTCAATTGCACTTTTGGATGAAAGACGGCGAATTGCTCAGTTGTGAAAATAAAGATGAAGAAAACTTCTATTTTAGAATGTGGAATTTAGCAACTGCTGAACATTTTTAATTATTCGTAAGCGAAGTTTAATTAAGGAGATCAATACGATCTCCATTTGTTATATCTAGTATTTATGGAATTAAAAGAAGCCTAATCATGTGCTTTTTTATTCTTCAGTATTTTATTTAAGTTTGTATTGTCATTTATTTTTACTCAAACACCATTTTAATCTAAACAATATTTAAGCAAGATACATTAAAACATATTAAGAATATTTGCGGATGAAATTTCTACAACATATAATCACCACCACTATCCTTACAACGTCATTACATTGTTATGCAACTGTCGGTGGTGGACAAACAATAGAAGTATTAGGTTATGAAGTAAAACAACAAAAACTTTATCTGTTACGACATTATGAAGATGGGCGTGGACGCTTGCCGCAGTTATATTATTATCAGCTCAACAGCAAAATACCAGATCATCTGATCGAAGTGCGATCCTTATATATCAATCCCAAAACACATAAAATTGACTATGATCAAGATGGTATCCAGTTTGAAAAAGATCTAAACAAAATTAAAAAGCGTTTAATACCTTTACTCGTAGGAAATGCCAATAAAGCAAAAATTCAAATGGTGAAAAATCAAACTCATTACATTCCTGCTTGGCATGATCCATCCCAAAAGGTTCCTCAATATAAAACCATATATAAAGTTACAACAGCTTCTTTAAAAAGTAAAAATGAACAAGCTGTGCAATATGCTAAAACAATAAAAATCACTCAGAATTACGTCGTGCCACATCAGAATAAGATGTTAGTTATTGTCAAATACTTCGGAATCCCTGAGGAAACGGGTTATGATATTGAAGATGCTGTTTTGCTCTTACCAATAAAATAATGAGGATAAATCGTGTTAAAAATAATCACATCGACGCTCTTATTCAGTTTTAGCTCTCTCGCTTTTGCAAAAAGTTATAGCAATATTTCACTTGAAGTCCTCGGCTATGATTCAAATAAAAAAGCGGTTTTAATTCTTGAAAATTCAGCAAGCTATGAGATTCCAAGAGTTTATCGCTATTCACTGAGTGAAAAACGCTATGATCTTCTCAAATACGATGAAAATTTTACAGGTATTACAGATCAACAAGCCTTCCAGCAAAAACTTTTAAACATAAAGACTCAGCTTAAACCACTTAAAAATATCGTGCTTCAAGACGTTAATGTTAATCTACTCGAACAAAGATCTTCTGATACTCAAAGCTCTGCCCCATTTAAAACAATTTATGGCTCGATATTTACAATATCCACTCCGCAATATCAAAGTCTTCAACAGAATTTAACCAGTTACAGTCCAGAGATTAAACTTAAACAGGCTTTTGAACTGCCAAAAAACAAAGGGGTTCTGATTACCTTTGAATCACTCAGCTTACCTTTTGATGAAGGATATAGCCGTGAAGAAGCTGTGGTTTTATTTCCTGCGGGTCAGCCTCCCAAATAAAAAAAGCCTCTTAGGAGGCTTTTTTTACTGCTTTTATCAATCTTGATCAACTTATTACGCCGCAGAACGCTCAGTGATCGGTACAACTTTGCGGAGTTCAGGACCAGTATAATCCGCGCTTGGACGAATAATACGATTGTCAGCACGTTGTTCCATTACATGCGCAGCCCATCCTGTAACACGAGACATCACAAAAATGGGTGTGAATAGTTTAGTTGCAATATCCATGAAATGATATGCAGATGCGTGGAAGAAATCCGCATTACAGAACAACTTCTTCTCACGCCACATCACTTCTTCACAGCGTACTGAAACTGGGTAAAGCACTGTATCACCAACATCATTTGCTAAACGCTCAGCCCAAATTTTAATAATGCCATTACGCGGGTCATTGTCTTTATAAATCGCATGACCAAAGCCCATGATCTTTTCTTTACGCTCAAGTTTACCCAACATTTCACGTTCAGCTTGTTCTGGAGATGTCCAGTTTTCAATCATTTCCATCGCAGCTTCATTTGCACCACCATGCAATGGTCCACGCAATGAACCAATTGCGCCAGTAATACACGAATGCATATCAGACAATGTTGAAGCACAAACACGCGCAGTAAATGTTGAAGCGTTAAACTCATGCTCAGCATAAAGAATTAACGAAACATTCATCACTTGTTCATGTAATTCATTTGGCTTTTCACCACGCAGTAAATGCAAGAATTGTGCACCGATTGAATCGTCATCAGTATTTTCTTCAATACGTACACCATCATGACTAAAACGGTACCAATAACAAATGATCGCTGGCAAAGTTGCAAGAATACGATCTGCCACATCTTGCTGTTGATCAAATGATTTTTCAGTTTCCAGATTACCTAACATTGAAACACCTGTACGCATCACATCCATTGGGTGTGAATCAGCAGGTATACGCTCCAACACTTCTTTTAAAGCTAGTGGTAACTGGCGAAGTGATTTTAATTTGGCTTTATATGTCGCCAACTGTTCTGCTGTAGGCAATTCACCAAAGAAAATAAGATATGCAACTTCTTCAAATTGGCAATTTTCCGCAAGGTCTTGCACATCATAACCACGGTAAGTTAAGCCTGCGCCACTCTTACCTACTGTAGAAAGTGCTGTTTTACCTGCAACTTGACCGCGCAATCCTGCGCCTGTAAGTACTTTTCCTTCAGCCATTTTATTATTTCTCCTGGGTGAACAGTTTATCTAGAGTGTTTTCGAAAGTGTGATAATCAAGGAATTCGTAAAGTTCTTTTCGTTGTTGCATGCTATCCAGTACATTGACTTGTGTACCATTTTCACGAATTGAACGGAAGACTTCTAGGGCAGCCTTTTGCATTGCACGTGTTGCAGACAGTGGATACAACACCATGCTAATGCCCTGTTCAGCTAACTCTTGAGTGGTGTAATAAGGTGTATCACCAAACTCTGTAATATTTGCAAGAACAGGAACACCTACTGCATCACAGACTGTTTTATACATGGTAATGTCCGTCATTGCTTCAGCAAAGATCGCATCTGCGCCAGCCTCGACACATGCACAAGCACGATCAATCACGGCTTGCAACCCTTCTTTTTGCAATGCATCTGTACGTGCCATCACGACAAAGTTGGAATCTGTTTTTGCATCAACTGCTGCTTTAATGCGGTCAACCATTTCTTGTTGAGAAACAATTTCTTTATTTGGACGATGACCACAACGCTTTTGTGCAACTTGGTCCTCAATATGGACAGCTGCCGCACCAGCACTAATCATTTGTTTAATTGTACGTGCAATATTAAATGCACCACCCCAACCTGTATCAATATCAACAAGTAAGGGTGTATCTACACGTTCTGTAATACGACGAACATCTTCCAATACGTTGTCTAAGCTGGTCATACCTAAATCAGGTAAACCATAAGAATAGTTTGCCACACCAGCACCAGAAAGATAGATGGCTTTATAACCCACCTGTTTCGCCATCATCGCTGCATAAGCGTTGACTGTACCAATAATTTGTAATGGTTTTTCCACTTCTAGAGCTTGTCTAAATCTTAAGCCTGCAGACGTCTGTTGTGTCATATTCCCTTCCACAGTGGTCACTTGTTTATTGAGTTTTGAGTATAGTCATAATTTATATTTCGCATATGACCATTTAGGTATATTACTCTAAAACTTTAGTCAAAGAAAAATGAATTTTGATTCATTTTTTCATTTTTATACACTTTTTTTAATCATTTTTTCCAATAGCATGTTTGCTAAGAAATTTATTGACATCTTTGATATAATAGTTACAACCCATTTTTCATCAGTAATTTATGAACGAAGATTTAGCACAAGTTGAAGCTACAGGATGTGATTTTCCACAAACTAAACGTGGGCATGAACGTCGCTTGGCATTACTGATTAGTGCAAACGATCTTTTTTTAGAGAACGGTTATGATGCAGTATCTTTAGATGACATCGTGAATCATGCAGGCGGATCAAAAGCCTCGATTTACAAATATTTTGGCAGTAAAGAAGGTCTATTTACAGCGATCTGTGACTATCGTCGTGATTTATTTTTTAAGGATATCTGTATTCCATTTAACCCCGCGTTGAATGAGCTCAGAGCATATTTGATCAATACCTTAATTAACTTTTATAAGCATATGATCATTCCTGAAAATATTGCTTTCATACGCTTGGTTTTAGAGCGCTCCCAAAAGGATCCACAATTAGCTGTCTATATTCATGAGAAGGGACCAAAGCAAGTACAACTTTCTATTGCATGCGCCTTAGAGCGTTGTGTAGAAAATCAAATACTCACTTGCCCAAACCCCTTATTTTCAGCACAATTTTATTTTGGAATACTCAGAAATTTAGAATGGCGGATTTTAATGGGGATTGAAATCAAAGATTCTGATCAAGAAATACTCAACTGCGTAAGTTATTGTGTAGATCGCTTCTTAGAGGAACATCAAAAGGTCTAATTTTTTTGCGTTTTCATATTCATATAGTATATTAGCTGATTCTCCTTTTTATTTTCATCAACCACCAACAATGAATTGTTGGTCAATTTCCCTATTGGTTTTGACTAAACAATTATTGTGGAGTAACCATGGCTCTACGACATTTTCTTACTTTACGTGATTTATCCACTGCTGAACTTAACCGTATCATTGAACGTGCTCAAGAGTTAAAGCGAAAACAACACAACAACGAAGTATTTCAACCCTTTGTTGGAAAAGTCATGGGGATGATTTTTGAAAAGTCGAGTACCCGTACTCGTGTATCTTTCGAAGCTGGTATGAGCCAATTTGGAGGCAGTGCAATATTCCTTTCATCACGCGACACTCAATTGGGTCGTGGTGAGCCAATTGAAGATTCTGCACGAGTAATATCCAGCATGCTTGATATCGTGATGATTCGTACATTTGGTCATGATATTGTTGAACGTTTTGCTGAATACTCAACAGTCCCTGTTATCAATGCGTTAACTGATGACCACCACCCTTGCCAGCTACTTGCAGATGTACAAACATTTGTTGAGCATCGTGGTTCGATCAATGGCAAAACGGTAGCATGGATTGGTGATGGCAATAACATGTGTAATTCATATATTGAAGCTGCGCACATGTGGGGCTTCAAGTTAAAAATTGCTTCACCGAAAGGCTATGAACCAAAACCTGAATTTCTTTCTGAATTTGCACATTGCGTTGAACTTTTTGAATCGGCAGAAGACGCAGCAGTGAATGCAGATTTGATCGTGACTGATGTTTGGGCAAGTATGGGCCAAGAAGAAGAACAAAAAATTCGTGAAAAAGCCTTTTCCGCTTACCAAGTCAATGAAAAACTAATGGATTTAGCACATCCAGATTGTCTATTTATGCATTGTCTACCTGCCCATCGTGGTGAAGAAGTTTCAGAAAATATGCTGGATCACAAAAATGCGGTGGTTTGGGATGAAGCAGAAAACCGCTTACATGCACAAAAAGCCTTGGTTGAATTTTTAATCAATGAAAATTTAAACAAAGACTAAACTATATTCTTTCAATAAAAATAAGCACCGACTATGGTGCTTATTTTTTGTTTCAGTATAATAAAATCCATACTTTTAATATGTGTATAATTCAAATGAAATTTAAAATAATTCCTTTATTCGCAATGTCAGTATACTTACTCATTTCTCAGAATAGTTATGCAACTGAATTAGATGATTATTTGATTCAAAAGAAGTTGATTGGGCAGCATTATAAAATTATAGATCAACAAAATTTAGATGATGTTTTAACTGCGTTAAGTGAAGAAGACTCTCGCGTACTTCCTGTACAAATTGATCAAAACACGGTGATTGAGAAAATTCATATGTATCATGATCATGTTGATTTGCAAGGCTTAATTACATCAGCAGATTTTAACCAATTTTCAAACAGCGTGGGTAAAGAAAAGACCCTGCAACTTTTAATGGAAGGTATGCTTGAAAATTGTCATTTACTTTTTGAAAATGAGTTCCAACGCCAAAATCCCTATTATGTAAAAATAAAACTGATGTCTGAACAGAAAACATATGAGCTCAAACTCAAAAATGAGCAATGCAAATTTTAATTTGTAATAATATTGTCTTGGTACATCGTATCAATTGGCATTTTGTCTAAACAGATTTTATTTTTTTCTACATGATTAAACGATTAAAAAATTAATATTTTTTAATCGTTTAAGTTTAAGACAATTTTCAACATTTTAGCTATCTGTAACAAATTTGTCATGTAGAATACTTACTATGCCCTTCAAGGTCGTTAAGACAGTTTCAAATGACGCAGATCATGCCCGCTTCAAAAAGTTTAACCACGCCTGAATTTCAACATAGCTCAAGCAGCTATATTAATCGTGAAATTTCCTTACTAGAATTTCATAAACGTGTGTTAGCCCAAGCAAAAGATGAAGCTCATCCTTTGCTTGAACGGTTGAATTTTCTCATTATTTTTTCACGTAATTTAGATGAGTTTTTTGAAATTCGTGTCGCTGGATTAATGAAACAACTGGATTTCAAAACCCTTACCACGGCACCGGATGGTATTCCAAATGAAGTGATACTTGAGCAAATTTCGCATAACGCACATCTTGCGATTCAAGAACAATACGACACTTTAAATCATGTGTTATTGCCTGCATTAGAAAACTATGGCGTCAAATTCATCCAATATAATGACATTTTAGAAAAACATGCGGAATGGATTAAAAATTACTTTTTTAAGCAAGTACAACCTGTTGTAACACCAATTAGCTTAGATCCTGCTCACCCTTTCCCGCGTTTAGTCAATAAAAGTTTAAACTTTATTGTCACCTTAGAAGGAAAAGATGCTTTTGGTCGTCAAATAGAATTGGCCATTGTACCCGCTCCGCGTTCTTTACCGCGTGTAGTGCGCTTACCGAACGAGCTCACAGACGGTGCAGAACATTACATTTTATTGTCAGCCATTATCCAACAACATATCAGTGATTTATTTCCCGGTATGACAGCAACAGGATGCTACCAATTCCGTGTCACCCGTAATGCTGATTTAACCTTAGCAGAAGATGTCGATGATTTGGCAGTGGCATTGAAAGATGAATTATCTTCACGTCGTTTTGGTCGCGCAGTTCGTTTAGAAATCGCAGATAATTGCCCAAACTCAATTAATGATTATTTATTAGAACAATTTGATTTAGATCCACAACATCTTTATCAAGTAAATGGTCCTGTCAATTTAACGCGACTGATTACCGATTTTGATATTCCAGAATTAAGATTTAAGCCTTATCAAGCTGTTATTCCAAAAGCCCTAAGAAATTCAAATAAAATATTTGAAATATTAAGCAAGCAAGATTTACTCTTACACCATCCATTTGATTCTTTCCAGCCCGTTATCAATCTACTCAAAGAAGCGGCAAAAGACCCCAATGTTTTAGCAATTAAACAAACCTTATATCGTAGTGGCCCAGACTCGGAAATTGTACAAGTGCTGGCAGAAGCTGCTCGCAATGGGAAAGAAGTTACAGCGATTATCGAGTTACGTGCGCGTTTTGATGAAGAATCCAATATTATCGTCGCAAATCTTCTGCAAGAAGCTGGCGCAGTTGTGGTGTATGGTATTGTCGGTTATAAAACCCATGCCAAAATGATTTTAATTGTGCGACGAGAAATCGATAAACTTAAACGTTATGTACATCTTGGTACAGGCAACTATCATGCGGGAAATGCACGAATGTATACCGACTATGGTTTACTCACCACAAATGATGAAATTTGTGAAGATGTACATAAGATCTTCCAAGAGCTGACTGGTATGGGTAAATTGTTAAAGTTAAAAAAACTCTTTCATGCTCCCTTCACCTTACACTCTCAGCTGTTACATTTGATTGAGCAAGAAACGGCACATGCAAAAGCAGGTAAAAAAGCCCGTATCATCATTAAAGTCAATGCATTGACTGAACCTAAACTCATTACAGCTTTGTATAAAGCATCTCAAGCTGGGGTTAAAATAGAGCTGATTATCCGTTCAATCTGTTGTTTAAGACCACAAATTGAAGGGCTTTCTGAAAATATTAAAGTTCGTTCGATTGTTGGGCGCTTCCTAGAACATACTCGTGTTTATTATTTTTATAATGATGCGAATGAGGACTTATACTGCGCAAGTGCTGACTGGATGGGTCGCAACTTATTTTCTCGGGTCGAAACTTGCTTCCCGATTGAAGATAAAAAGCTTAAAAAACAGATTATTGAATATGGGCTACTCAGTTATTTAAAGGACAACATTCGTGCTTGGGAACTCAATGCCAATGATCAATGGCATGCAATTCAACCCAAAGATAACGAAAAACCTTATATTGCACAACAGGTGCTGATGCAACAACGGATTATTCCCACTACAGCGTAATTCTTTCATATTGTTATTTTAAATGATTCAGGATAACCCTCCTTAAAAAAGGAGGGTTTGAATGATTAATGCGGCATTGAAGAACTCCAATTAAGACATAACTTTGATTGATCATATGCCTTGATTTCAATATTTCTTAAAATCAGCCGATTATAAGCCAATACCCTCAATAACCCCTTGTTGCTTTAATTGTAATAATTCATCATCTGAACAAAATTCCTCTAAAATCACTTTGGTATGTTCTCCTAAGCGTGGTGGCGCATTGCGATATTCAACAGGTGTTCCTGTCATTTTAATCGGTGAACCAATCACATTAAAATTAGGATTATCTGAATGTGGAATATTGACCACCATTTTACGATATTGAATTTGAGGTTCATCTAAAGCATCAGCAACTGAATTAATCACGCCAACAGGTACTTTTACCGCATGAATTACATCGACCCAATGCTTTGCGGTATTTGATAAAAAATATTCGGACAACAAACCGACCAATTCTTGACGATACTTCACTCGATCTTGATTACGGAGATAATTGGGTTGATCTAACAATTCAGGTTTTCCAATAGCAATACATAAGTCTTTAAATTGTTTATCATTACCACAAGCTAGAATAAATTCCTTATCTTGCGCTTTAAAAGTCTGATAAGGCACAATATTGGGATGATGATTGCCCATTCTTTGGGGAGCGACACCTGAACTTAAATAGTTCATACCTTGGTTGGCGAGTCCAGCAACCTGTACATCCAGCAAAGACATATCAATGTATTGCCCCACACCAGTTTGCTGACGAGAAATCAGTGCTGCCTGAATCGCAATTGTTGCATATAGCCCTGTTTGGATATCGACCACTGCTACACCAACTTTTTGTGCGCTTGCCCCAACCTCACCTTCTTTTTCGCCAGTAATACTCATCAAGCCAGACATACCTTGAATGATAAAGTCATAACCCGGTTCTTCTGCACGCGGTCCATCTTGACCAAAACCAGTGATAGAGCAATAGATCAATTTTGGATTAATGTGCTTGAGGGTTTCATAATCCAATCCATATTTTTTCAAGGATCCTGCTTTAAAGTTTTCAATCAAAATATCTGCGGTTTTCACCATTTGTTGTAATAATCGCTGTCCATCTTGCGTTGCCATATCAATTGCCACTGAGGATTTATTGCGATTCGCAGATTGGTAATACCCAGATTCTCGTGTCGCTTTACCCTGTTGATCACGCATCCAAGGCGGACCCCACATACGGGTATCATCACCCACTTTAGGGCGTTCAATCTTAATCACTTCGGCGCCTAGATCTGCAAGAACTTGTCCACACCACGGACCTGCCAGTACTCGACTCAAATCTAAAACTCGAACTCCTTGTAATGCACCCATATGTTCTACCTCTATGTAAGGAGTAAGTGAATACTCCTCAATTTTGCGATTTATTAAATCTGTTTAAACAAGCGTTGACTAATGTTGTTGTGGGTCATATTGACGATCTTTGATAAATAAGCCAGGCAGTACCCCTGCAACAAAGTAAGCTGCGCCCATCACGATAAATGCCGTCATAAATGTTCCGCCCGAAGCAAGGAAACCAATGGTTGCTGGGGCAATAGCTGCACCCACTCGCCCAATGTTATATGCACCACCAATTGCTGTACCTCGCACATCAGTAGAAAATGATTCCGCCATATAGGTCGCATTTACGCCATAAGGAATGCCATATAAGAAACCAAAAGTGATCAATAAGTACAAAATATTGTCTGGTGTATTAAAGATAATAATCACAGGTAAGAAGACAGCGCTGGCTATAGTACCGAACACAAATACTGCACGACGATTAAATTTATCAGCCAGATATCCCGCTAAGATCTTACCTAAAATCATTGCTGTGTATGAACCCACCATATAACTGGTCATATTCTTAAAGTTCATATGCACTTCTGTTTCTAGATAACTTGGCATCCAATTGTTGATTCCGTAGTAACCAAATTGTAAGAAGAATGCCGTAGTCATCCACAATAAAAACATTTTACGATGCTTAAAGTTGGCAAAAATTTGTTTATAAATACCGCCACTTTTCGGTTTCTCTGGTACTGAGGCTTCAACTGGTTTTTTGCCTTGAAGCTGATTGATTTTGTTGAGCTGCCAAGACTTTGGTTCAGGTACAAAGCGTTGCAAGAAAATATTGATAAAAGCTGGAATAACCGTGATAAAAAACAAGACTCGCCAACCATGCTCAGGAATAATTGCACCAGCTAATAATGTGGCAACAATATATCCAACGGTTTGCCCTGTTTGTAATGTACCCAATACCGTAGTTCGATACGTTGTAGGAACGTATTCAGCCATAAGGGTATTGCATGCCATATAAAGGGCCCCAATCCCTAATGCGCCAATAAATCGTAATGCCATAAATTGTTCAAAACTTTGGGTAAAGCCTAACAAACATGTTGCAACTGAAAAAAACGATACAGAATTGGCAATGGTACGTACTCGGCCAAACTTATCACATGCCCATCCACCTAAAATCCCACCAATCCCCATGCCTGCTAGAGATGCACTGCCTAAAGCCCCTGCCTGAAAAGTAGATAATGCAAACTCACCTTTTAAACTGGTTAAGCTATAGGATAACAACATGATATCTACGCCATCGACGACCATAGCGAAATAAGCGAATAAAAGTGCCCATTTCCAAGTATTTGGGCCTATTTTTTCAAAATTTCCAATATTGGATGGCATGGATAATTTTGTTGAAGTTGTAACTGATCGAACATCATTGTTCATTTTCCTCTACCTCATTTTCCCAAATGAGTCATCGGTCACTTTTTATCTTTCTCTCTACTTATTTCTTTGTTATTTTTATTGCATGAATCTAGAGTTAAGTATGAGAGTTAAAAGAATAATCAGATATTTTTCACGATGAATCCTTTTATCATTGATTTATTTTTACCTTAGTTTTTATAAAATTTAAGGCAAAAAATCCTATAAGGGATGCTAACTTTAAGCATCCCTGTTTTAAAACAGTTGATTTTTAGTTACTAAAGGCAGCAATACCTGTTTGTGCACGCCCGAGAATTAAGGCATGTACATCATGTGTACCTTCATAAGTGTTGACGACTTCAAGATTGACCAGATGGCGAGCAACACCAAATTCATCACTGATGCCATTGCCACCCATCATGTCACGAGCAACACGTGCGATATCTAAGGCTTTACCACAATTGTTTCGCTTAATCAGTGAAGTTCCTTCTACAGAAGCGATGCCTTCATCTTTCATACGTCCAAAGCGTAATGCGATCTGCAGTCCTAAAGCAATTTCAGTTTGCATATCTGCAAGTTTCTTTTGCACCAATTGATTTGCGGCCAGTGGACGTCCAAATTGTTTACGATCCATCGTATATTGATGTGCTGTATGCCAGCAAAACTCTGCCGCCCCCATCGCGCCCCATGCAATACCGTAACGTGCACTATTTAAACAAGTAAATGGTCCACGCAAACCACGAATTTCGGGAAATGCATTTTCTTCAGGAACAAAAACATTGTCCATTACAATTTCACCGGTAATCGATGCACGCAAACCGACCTTGCCGTGAATCGCAGGTGCAGAAAGTCCTTCCCAACCTTTTTCTAGAATAAAACCACGAATCTCACCAACATTGCCTTCAGCAGAAACTTCTTTAGCCCAGACCACAAATACATCAGCGATTGGACTATTGGTGATCCACATTTTTGCACCAGTCAAACGGTAACCACCTTCGACCTTTTTGGCACGGGTAATCATACTGCCTGGATCTGAACCATGATCAGGTTCTGTTAAACCGAAACATCCAATAAACTCGCCAGAAGCTAATTTTGGTAAGTACTTTTGTTTTTGCTCTTCAGTACCAAATTCATTGATAGGCACCATCACTAATGAGCTTTGTACACTTGCCATTGAACGATAACCCGAATCTACACGTTCAATTTCACGGGCAATGAGACCGTAGCTGACATAGTTTAAACCTGCTCCCCCATATTCTTCAGGGATTGTCGGTCCCAACAAACCCAATTCACCCATTTCACGAAAAATAGAAGCATCTGTTTTTTCATGGCGGAATTGTTCCAAAACTCTTGGCATCAGTTTGTCTTGAGAATAGGCATAAGCAGCATCACGAATCATGCGTTCTTCAGAAGTAAGTTGCTGTTCCAATAAAAATGGATCTTGCCAGTTAAATTGAACGCGTGCCGTTTTTGTAGAATTAACCATTTGATTCATAGCATCCTTTGCTGAACATATCTTGTTGTCTTAGTACTGATGTTAGGTGTGAAAATTCATACTTTCAAACGATTAATACTCACTCAGATATTCCATTTACGCATATCTTGTGTTTTTATAACATGACTCGCTCAATGACTACTGTTCAATTATGTTGGTATTAAACGAGGCTTTTTAGCGAACTTTTATCACCTTTACGTCCTCTTATAAATTTTTATTTTAGATAAAACCAAGTGGTTTGATGAAAGTTTCATTGCAGACATCTACTTTGGTTTAAGCTCTTTTTGCTAGATATAAATATATTAAATTTAGCCATTATTTAACTTTGATATTCAAGGAATGAATATGCGTAGAATGATTCCTTCATTACAATCACTGATATGTTTTGAAGCGGCTGCCAAGCACCTAAGTTATACCTTTGCAGCTCAGGAGTTGCATCTTACTCAAAGTGCCATATCTCGCCAAGTACAACAACTCGAAGATTTTTTAGGACTCAATTTATTTAACAGAACACGGCATGGCGTTGAATTAACCCAAGCAGGTGAGCATTATTATAAAAACATCAAAACTCATTTATTGGGTATTGAGCAAAGCACACTCGATTTAATGAGTCATAAGGGTTTAGGTGGTACTCTAAAATTGGGGGTTGTACCGACATTTGCAACACGCTGGCTCTTACCCCGACTGTATAAATTCAATGAAATATACCCTGAAATTACCATTCATTTAGAAACCAGTACCAAACCTTTTTTGTTCAGTGAGCATATTTTTGACGCTGCAATATATACAGGTACGCCTGCACAAATTGAAAATTGGCCAGGTGCAAAAGTCCACTATCTAATGAATGAAGATGTTGTTCCTGTATGTTCTGCTGAGTTAATTTTTAAGCATTTTCCAGAGCTAAGAGAACCTTCTGGAGATTTACGTCGCAGCTTATCGGCGGAAGAGATTGCCACGCTGCCCTTACTTCAACAAACCACACGCCCCTATATTTGGAAAGAGTGGTTTGAAGTTTCTGGTTATGAGCATCCTTTTACATTAGAAGGACAACGTCATGAATTATTTTCGATGCTTGCGGTGGCAGCAATTCATCATATGGGGGTTGCACTTATTCCACAAAAACTCCTGGAAAAAGAACTGCGCTCAGGTGATTTAATTATCGCATCAGAAATAAAACTAAAAGGTTCACGTGCCTATTATTTTGTCTATGCAGAACAACAGCAAACGCCTCTCATTGCTAAATTTGTTGAATGGTTATTGACTGAAGTTGAGCGTTCAAAAAGTGCTTTTTTAAAATAACGCGATTTCGAGTTAAACAATAGCTTATTCAAGATTTATAGAATGTAGCTTAATTTCTATATTGTAATGATAAAACTCAAGTTGTAGGAGGTGAAATCAACAGCGCCTACAACAGAAAATATAAGCCTACTCCGCTATTTTTAATTACTATTTGGAATTTTAATAAGAGTAGTCTATAAGAAACACGATATTCAATTGCGCAGTATTTAAACCGAATAACTACCAATCTTAAAATTTAAGCGCCAAATCCAATATAACGATAAAAACCTTGATCCCCTACAACACCTAAGCTTATTTTATAAATCAGATAATGAGGATAACTACTCTCAGATAATTCATTGAAAATATTCAATCCCTGATCATCATGAGCATGGATTTCATCGACGCTACGCTGCATGGTCGCTTCAAATGCATCTGAAATATATTCAAAGCCCAAATCCATCGCAATAAACAAGGTATGCATACATGGTTGTAGATATTGTTCTTCATTCCAATCAATGACCGCATGTCGGCAATGCGGGCATGTAACATTTTCTTGAGAATTTTCTAAAGTGATCAGTTGAAATGGCATACGCTTTGGAACAGAATAAAATTGTATTTTAAACGAGTTAGAGAAATTTAACACTCGTTTTAGATAAATCTAAAACTGCTTTTAATATTTAATAAATACACGAAACAAAGCTAAGGATATTATGTCAACGATTGAAAAAGCGATTGCTTTAGCAGCTCGTAAACACGCAGGCCAAAAAGATAAAGCACAACAGCCTTATATTTTTCACCCTCTGAGGTTGATGTTCAAAGTTAAAACACCCAATCAACAGATTGTTGCTGTATTACACGACATCTTGGAAGATACCGATACCACTGTGGTCGATTTAATCTCACTTGGCTTTAGTCAAGAAATTGTCGATGCCGTTGTTGCCTTAACCAAAAAAGAAGGCGAATCTAGAATCGAAGCTGCCTACCGTGCAGTAAAGAATCCAATTGCACGTGTGGTAAAACTGGCAGATGTTGCTGATAACATGGATATCACCCGTATTCCACACCCGACGACTAAAGACCTTTTGAGATTAGAAGAATATAAGCAAGTTCAGAATATTCTCATGACAGGCAATGCCTAATCTTAGAAAATTTTCACAATTAATAAGTTGACTTGATGCAACAGTTAAGTTTAATAGTGCATCATTGTTGCAATTATGGAATGTATTTATGCTCACTGATTTGGATGACTTTTACTGCTTTGGTTTGGTTGTAGAGCATGGGGGATTTAGTGCGGCTGAACGTGCAACGGATATCCCTAAATCCAAGCTCAGTCGCCGTGTATATAATTTAGAAGAAAAATTAGGAGTTCGTTTAATTCAGCGGAGTTCTCGTCATTTTGCTGTTACTGACATTGGTATGAATATTTACCGCCATGCCCAAGTGATGATGAATGCTGCACAATCAGCGCATGATTTGGTCGATCATCTTAGCGAACAACCTCGTGGTGTTATTAAAGTAAGTGTCCCTGTAACTGTTGCACAAAGTGAATTATCCAAAATTCTTCCCGATTTTTTAAAAGCTTACCCTGAAATCAGAGTACAACTTCTAGTGAGTAATCGCCGAGTAGATATTATCAATGAAGGTTTTGATGTTGCCTTGCGTGTTCGCGCAAATCTAGATGATGACCCTAGCTTAGTGCTGAGAAAATTTGGACAAATTGAACAGCATCTCCTTGCAAGTCAAGCATATTTAAATGAATTTGGCATGCTGAAAAAACCTGAAGACTTGTCTGAACACCGCATTTTAAGTATGGTTGATGAACATTTAGACCAACAAATGGTGTTACATGACAGTGAAAACCAGCAGAAAAAAATTAAAGTTAACCCTATACTCATGGGTTCCGATTTAATGATGTTGGCAAAATTAGCCAGTCAAAATTGTGGTATTGCCTTACTTCCAGACACCATTGCCAATGATTTTGTCGCAACAGGCGAATTGGTCCGTGTCTTACCTAACTGGAAAGCACCGCATGGGATCTTTCATGCTGTTTATCCTTCGCGTCGTGGCTTACTTCCTGCAGTAAGAGTTTTTATTGATTATTTGGTTAAGCACTTAAGCAAGTGTTAAACAGTTGCTCCACATTATCGTTTTGCTAAAGAAAACTTAGTATTATTAAATACACAAGCCATTCTCAATAAATTGACAAAGATGGACTGCAATATTGTGTCCATCTGTTCCTATTTTTGATACCATCGCTACTGCTTAATTCCAATGTTTTTCTGATTTATATGACTTCATCTTATCAACAACAGCTTGATGCCAAAATTGAACGAATCCAAACTCAATTCGCAGAATTTAATCCACCATCATTAGAAGTATTTGCTTCACCTGAACAAAACTTTCGTATGCGTGCAGAATTCAGAATTTGGCATACCGAAGATGATATGTTCTATGCCATGTTTGAACGAGATGAAAATCAACAAAAAACCGTTGCTCGCATTGATGAATTTCCGATTGCAGATCGAAGTATAAATCAGCTCATGCCAGTTTTATTGGCTGAGCTAAAAGCCGATTTAGTCTTATCAAAACGTCTTTTTGAAGTGCATTTTTTAGCAACGCTCAAGGGCGAAATGCTGGTTTCATTGATTTATCGTGCACCACTCAGTGAAGAATGGGAAGTTTTAGCAAAACAATTAGCTGATAAGTTGAATGTTAAAATCATTGGCCGCAGTCGCGGACAAAAAGTTATCTTAACCGATGAATTTGTTGTTGAAGAATTAAAAGTCTTTGAGCGTAAATTTCAATATAAGCAAATTGAAAGTAGCTTTACTCAACCCAATGCACAAGTTTGCCAAAAAATGTTGCAATGGGCTTGTCAGTCAGTAGAGGGCAAAAATAAAGACTTACTCGAGTTATACTGTGGTAATGGTAACTTTACCCTACCCTTATCCTTGAGCTTTAACCGTGTTTTGGCAACTGAATTAGCAAAATCTTCGGTCTACGCGGCACAGTGGAATATTCAACAAAATCAGATCGACAATATTCAAGTTGCACGTCTTTCAGCAGAAGAGTTTACTCAGGCCTATAACGGAGAACGTGAATTCCGTCGTTTACAAGAAGCAGAAATAGACATTCAGGGTTATGAGTTTGATACAGTTTTTGTCGATCCACCGCGTGCAGGGATTGATGACGATACGTTAATGCTTTTGCAAGGTTTTCAACGTATTCTTTATATTTCATGCAATCCAGATACATTACACGACAATTTAAAAACCTTGCTTAAAACCCATAAGATTGTGAAATTTGCGATGTTTGATCAATTCCCTTACACCCATCATGTAGAATCTGGAGTTCTTCTCGAAAAAATTTAAACAATTTATTACAAGATTTGGCTGCCATGTAAATTGACATGGCAGCTATTTGTTTAAATTATTTATTGATATATCATTAAGTTATAATTCATTTAAATCATGGTCTTTTAACAAACCGTTTAAAACATCTCAAATCATCGAAAAAATCAGCCTATAACTCGATCATCTATTTCTCTCAGATCTTGTATTTTATTAAAAAACGGCTATATTTCGAACTATGTTAGGTTGTGTATGAAGGCTCTATGAGTTTTTGGCAAAAGCTGTTTACGGCTGAAGATACATTGCAAAATGAACATAAAAATCAAATTGCATGTGTTGAAAATGATTGCTCTTGTAAATCCAATGATCAACTTTTATCAGCTTTGATGAAAGCGACAGATCAGGATGTGATTACTGGGATTAAGAAGGTACTTGTCTCTAGAGGTTTCAGTAAAAAAGAGTTAAACCAATTACAGCATCCACCTATTCAATAGTCATGGATGACCGCTAAGAAAAAAAGCATTCAGTTTACTGGATGCTTTTTTAATTCCAATAGAACAATTTTTGATGTTTCTTCTTGGCTTGTATACAATTATTTCAAAGAATAGATAAACGCAGAATCAACAATGAAAATTAAAATTCTTATTTTTTTATTATCACTCAACGCTTCAATTAGCTATGCAGATATTAACGATGATGAAATTCAAGCCATAGAAGATTTAAGCGATCAAGTATTAGCAACCAAAAATCTGGCCAAAATTGAACCACAGATTAAGGCTCAAATCCAGAAGGCCCAACCCAATGTGCAAAAACTGTTAAAAGCCAAAGACATTGAATACAACGATTCTGTCTATTTACACAACTATGCAATTCTGACTTCTGGATATGCTGAATATTTGCTTGAACAACATTGCACCACGCTCTCTCAGCCTTTTCAAGAACTTACTGAACAGGCTTATTTTGCACTAAAAAAACGTGATCCCAAAGATACAGTCGCAATCAATAACTTAGGTTTATTCTATGCGCAAATGTCGGTGTATTATCGGAAAAACATAGACCCAACCCCACGTCTAGACTATTTACTAAAGGCTGAACAACTATTTAAGACCTTAATGAAGTTGCAACCAGACAATGAGGAGTATGAGAAAAATTACTATGCGGTACTCAGTGACAAACTGATGCTGTTACAGAAATATCATCGTGATGAGAATGAGCAAAAACACCTCATTAATATACTTAAAAAGCCTTTATTTCACTATTTATCTGATCCCAATCAAGCTTTCGATGCAGGAAATTTTATTATTTTAGCGCAACAGTATTTTAAATATCTCAATCATGAAGACCCGAAGCTTGCTGAAAAATGGTTGCGTGATAATCAGATTAAAATTGAAGCTGTGGTGAATAAGAACCGTAAGCAAACTCAACGAGAAAAGGAATTCCTCGCTGAATTCTATGCGCTGCTTAGTCAAACGGATAGAGCACTCTCCTACTTAAAACAATTGGAATTTTCTGATGAGAACAATACAGAACCATCCTCTTTTGAAAATGAACCGAATCTTGCCAATTTAAGGCTGAATCCTGAATATCAGAAATGGTTTAAACAATATAAACAGGATTATGCTGCATATCGTAAAGCAATTCCCAAAGTATGTAAGATCAATCAACTTGAAGCAACACAAGATACTGTAAAATGATGCTGTTGAAGACTTAACGAATCAAACCTTGCGGTTGCAGAATAATCACCAAAGCCCCAATGATTACAATACAACCACCAAACAAATCCCAGCGAGTTAAACTGACTTGATCGACAAATTTCAGCCACATCAGTGCACTAAAGATATAGATACCGCCATATGCGGCATAAATACGCCCTGAAGCAGCAGGATGCAAGGTCAATAGCCAGACAAATACCGCCAAACTTAAAACGGTAGGTATCCATAACCAATGACTTTTATTTTGATTCAGAATCAAATAAGGAAAATAACAACCTAAAATTTCTGCAACAGCTGTGACAAGAAATAATAAAATCGTAGTTAAAATTTTAGTAAATGCAATGTCCATTGATACTCAAAGAATAATCATGAAGTTAGAGTATATGTGATTTTCACGCGAGCTAAGCAATAAAATTTTGAGCATACTAAAACGGCTAAGCTTTTATCTATAAATTGTACTTATTGTTTGCCTCATCCACAAAAGCATACATTTTTAAAATATATTGATGAGTTTGCCCTGTTTAAAACAGGATAAAATATCAGCATCTACAATTTTTGGCTTTTTATGGATGAAAATAAATCATTTCGTGTTTAATTTCTTCATTTTCCTATGGCTTAGCCAAAATGTAGATGCAGCAACACTGAGTCTTCCGCTATGGCCCAATAGCGCGACACTGGCACCATCCAATGAACAATTTACGATAAATAAGCATGGTGCTATTGAGCATATCAACTCTCCTCAACTGTGGGTATATTGCCCCAAACAGAGCAATCACATCGCTATTTTAGTCATTAGTGGTGGGGGTTATGCCAGAGAGGAATTGGCCAAAGAAAGCACGCCAACTGCACAGTTTTTACAAAAACAGGGATTTACCGTATTTGAATTAATTTACCGCTTACCTAATCAGGATGGTAATAATCTGCTTGTGCCCTTTGAAGATGGCCAAAGAGCCCTGCGTATCATTCGTTATCATGCAAATCAATTCAACATTGATCCAGACAAAATTGGTGTACTGGGTTTCTCCGCAGGTGGGCATTTAGCTGGCATCATTGCGACACAATGGCAACAACAATTTTCGAGTTTAAATGATCCGATTGATCAAATTTCCGCTCAGCCTAATTTTGTGGCGCTACTCTATCCAATCATTAGTATGCAAGCGCCGCTAGATCATACCCATGCTTATAAAAGCTTATTTGGATCAAAACATGATTTAGCCAAACAAATCTTGTTTTCAGTAGATTTACAAGTCAAACAGAATACACCTCCAACCTTTTTAGCACACGCCATCGATGATCCGATTTCACCTGTTCAGAATAGCCTCAATATGCAAACCGCTTTGCAGCAACACAAGATCGCTTATGAATTACATCTTTTCAAAAATGGTGGACATGGCTGGGGCTTAGGCAAAGCCAATACTGAAACAACACAATGGCCGACATTATTCTTAACTTGGTTAAAGAAAATTGATATTTTATAAGCGCATAATTCAAAAAATAACCCGCAATCAATGCGGGTTATTTTAAAGCTCATTCACAACTATGCTGGTTCAGCAGTCTGATCTTCAAAGACTTCTAATGTCAGCCCTACAGCCTTACCATTTTCTTTCTTCACAGAGACAGCAACGTTACCACCATGATCTGCAAGCTCACCAAATAGAATCATCTCAGCAAGTGGTTTCTTCAAATGTTCTTGAATCAAACGTTGCATTGGGCGAGCACCCATTAAACGATCATAGCCATTCTCAGCCATCCAATCTCGAGCAGATTGATCGACTTCAAGTACCACTTTTTTATCATCTAACTGGGCTTGAAGTTCAGTTAAGAACTTATCAACAACAGACTCAATCACTGTGGTAGGCAATGCTTTAAACTGAATTACGCCATCTAAACGATTACGGAATTCTGGTGCAAATGCACGTTTCATCGCTTCCTGATTGTCATGACTGTTGTCTTGTTCAGTAAAGCCGATACTGTTACGAGAAATACTTTCAGCACCAATATTGGTAGTCAATACAATAATCACATTACGGAAATCAGACTTACGTCCATTATTGTCAGTTAAAGCTCCATGATCCATGACTTGCAATAGCAAGTTAAAAACATCTGGATGTGCTTTTTCAATTTCATCTAATAACAGGACACAGTGTGGATTCTTATGAATGGCGTCAGTCAGTAAACCACCTTGATCATAACCAACATAACCTGGAGGCGCACCAATCAAACGAGAAACCGCATGACGTTCCATATATTCAGACATATCGAAACGAACAAGCTCTACACCCAACTGTTTTGCCAACTGCTTGGTCACTTCTGTTTTACCAACACCTGTAGGACCAGCAAAAACAAAACTACCTACGGGTTTATCTGGTGCTTTCAAACCTGCACGTGACAGTTTAATCGCAGAAGCCAAAGCTGTAATCGCTTCATCTTGACCAAATACCACACGTTTAAGATCACGCTCTAGATATTCAAGTACCGATTTATCATCTTTAGATACTGTTTTTGGCGGGATACGTGCAATCTTCGAAATAATATCTTCGATATTTTCAACTGTAATCAAGGTATCATCTTGTTCAGCTTTTAAACGACGCTGTGCACCAGCTTCATCAATCACATCAATCGCCTTGTCTGGCAAGAAACGATCATTAATAAATTTAGCAGACAACTCAACCGCTGAAACTAGCGCAGTATCTTCATATTTAACATGATGGAAATCTTCAAACTTGCTTTTCAAACCACGCAAAATATCAATTGTCTCCGAAATAGAAGGCTCATTCACATCGATCTTTTGGAAACGGCGTGATAGTGCATGATCTTTTTCAAATACTTGGCGATATTCTTGGAATGTGGTTGAACCAATACAACGTAAACTACCATTTGCCAACGCAGGTTTGATTAAATTCGATGCGTCCATGGTACTGCCCATACTTGAGCCAGCACCAATGATCATATGAATTTCATCAATAAATAAAATTGCTTCTGGTTTCTTTTTCAAAGCATTGAGAAGCTGTTTCAAGCGTTTTTCAAAGTCACCACGGTATTTTGTACCCGCAACCAATGCACCGATGTCTAAACTAAACACTTCAGCAGTCGCAAGTGGCTTAGGCGCTTTACCATTCACAATCAACCATGCCAGACCTTCAGCAATCGATGTTTTACCCACACCAGGATCACCCACAAGCAATGGGTTGTTTTTACGGCGACGGCAAAGAATTTGAGCAGTTCGTTCAATTTCTTTTTCACGCCCAATTAAAGGATCAGTTTTGCCTTTTTGCGCTTCAATATTTAAATTCAAGGTATAAAGTTCAAGAGGTCCAGCATTTGCTGAAGCACTTGATTCACCTTCTAAATCATCAGATTCTTCTTCAACTTGAATTTCTTCTTTACGCGCACCGTGTGACAAATATTGGGTTAAAGTCAAACGATTGATTTGATGTCGTTTTAGTAAATAAACGGCAAAAGAATCTCGCTCAGAGTACATCGCAACCAGTACATCTGCACCCTCTACTGTGCGGTCACCACCACTTGACTGAACGTGGAAAATTGCACGTTGTAAGATACGGTCAAAACTTTCAGTTGGATGAGGGGCTTGGTCGTTGTTTTCTCCTAGTTTAGGCGTATGTTGTTCTACATACTCCTCTAACTCTTTGCGCAAACTGATAATCTCAGCACCACATGCTTTTAATGCATTTACCGCTGAATCGTTATCAAGTAAAGCCAATAATAAATGTTCAACCGTAAGAAACTCATGTCTCTTTTGACGAGCCATGCTAACAGCCAAACGGAGTGAAACTTCTAATTGACGACTGAGCATGAAACCCCCTTATTCTTTTGGCTCAATCTGACAAAGCAATGGATGACCTTGAGATCGAGCGTAGTTATTAACTTGGTTGGCTTTAGTCTCCGCAATGTCTCTTGGATAAACACCAGCTTCACCTTTTCCTTCATAATGTACTGTTAACATTACTTGAGTGGCTTGGTCAAGATTCAAAGCAAAGTATTGTTGTAAAATTTCAATTACAAAGTCCATCGGAGTGTAATCATCGTTCAATAAAACGACAGAATACATCGGTGGTCGTTTCACTTCAGGTGGTGCAGTTTGTACTGCAACATCCGCTTGATCATGGTCTGGATGGTTTGGATCTTCTGAATTACTTATACGAATACTCAAGTGCCAATCTATAAATCCTGAATCACGGAATGATGATTTCACTTCATTTAAACTCATTTGACGTTTATTAGTTCGCATATTTTTCAAAATACTTATGATTTATTGAGAATTAGCCGCAGCTTGAGGAACCTCTGCAGCGAACGCTGCTGCACTGTCTACAGCTTGCCCACGTGACCAACTAAAACGTTTAACCACTGGTGTGGCACCATTTAGACGGATTTCGATAAATTGTGGATTAAAACCCTTAGGCATAGTCCAACGTCCCGTTAAACGCTCATAATCAGTAAAGTTATAATTCGCATCTGCCATTAGCACTGTTAACACCTCAGTACCACTAATCAAACGAATTTCAACGGAACCGGTCGCACGTCTTGGACTGACTTGAATAAGATCAAGCTGATATTCATAAGCGTTTTCAGGTAATGGCTTAACGGCCAAATTTTGAATTGTTAAACTCAAACCACCACGTTGTTTTAACACTTCACGATAAATTGCACTCATCACATCTACTTGTGATTTTTCAGCATTGGCTTTGTTCAATGATTCTAACAAATCGTTAGAATTCGAAACAGCCACGTCTCGTTCCTGCACAGCAGCATTTAAGCTTTTGTTTAAATTAGCCAGCGTTGTTTTTTGTTGCTTCACAACTTCTACCAACTGTTCTGCATCTGCATCAAAACCGACTACCGTTAGCCCTTGGCGATGTCCAACTGTATAACCTAAAATCACACTGCCAGCACATAATACAACCCCACCGATCACCAAAGGCATATTCCCTTTTAAAAAAGGCTTTTTCGGTGCTTGAGCTGGTTGTGACGCGGTATTTGTTTCTGTGTTCTGCATCATCATCTCTAAGTATTATTGATAGAATCAAAACACACATTTAACCGCAAAGTTATATGTGTGTGAAGCAATAAAGCGTTTTTTATGGTAATAATCCGATACTTTGTAGACCAGCATCTTCAGTAAAACCAAACATTAAGTTCATATTTTGTACAGCCTGTCCTGCCGCACCTTTGACTAAATTGTCTTGAACAGACAAAACAATTAACTTGTTCGGATGCGGTTTATACAGTGCAATTCTCAGTTGGTTTGCACCACGTACAGAACGTGTTTCTGGTGAACTATTTGCAGGCATTACATCTACAAACATTTCATTTGCATAAAATTTTTCATAAAGACTTTGTAAATCTGCTGCTGCGCCTTGCTCTGTCAAATCAACATAGATTGTACTGAACATACCACGAATCATCGGAACCAAATGTGGTACAAAAAGAATCTGATCAAATACATTTTTTTGACCCGAAATATTTTCTAATGCTTCTACAATCTCAGGATGATGACGATGTCCAGCAACGCCATAGGCTTTAAAATTATCTGCATTTTCAGAATAAATCATGCCTAGACTAGCTTTACGCCCTGCACCTGATACACCAGATTTCGCATCAATGATAATACTTTCTGGTTTAACCAATGTTTCAGCTTGCTTAAAAAGTGGCGCTAATCCCAACTGAACAGTGGTTGGGTAACAACCCGGGTTACCGACAACATTGGCATTTTTAATTTGTTCACGATTAAGTTCCGATAAACCATAAACAGAGTCTTTCAGTATCTCTGGGCAGGCATGCTGCATCCCATACCATTTTTCAAACTGTGCTAAATTCTGCAAGCGAAAATCAGCGGCTAAATCGATAACTTTGGTATTTGCTGCCAAAAGTTGTTGTGCATGCTGCATTGCCACACCATGCGGGGTCGCAAAAAACACAACATCACATTTTTTTAATTCATCAATGTTTAAATCTGAATACTTAAGCTCTGTGTGCCCACGTAAGCTTGGAAATATATCATCCACACGGCGACCATCTTCGGTACGTGATGTCAGTACATTCACTTGAACATTTGGATGTCGTAGTAAAAGACGCAACAATTCAACGCCTGTATAACCTGTTCCACCGACAATACCCACTGAAATCACGTTTTTTACCTCGATTTAAAAGTATCCATTTTGTAGTGCTGTAGTATGACAGGAAGTTGATGCTTTCTAAACTATTTTACTGGGTTTTTATAATGTTTTAGCATTATGACAAAGTTAAATTCCCATAAATTTAATTCATGCATCTTGGGCAATACAGTTTCGTCCTCTACGTTTGGCCACATACAAAAGTTTGTCAGCAGCTTCTATACCACTCGCTAAATTACGATGTCTCACTTGTGTTAAGCCAAAGCTGGCTGTCAATAAGATGGATTGAGTTAAAAATTGCTCAGTTTCAATAGCAATCCGCATACGCTCAGCAATTTTATAAGCCTCACTGAGATCTTCAACTTGTAATAAAACAATAAACTCTTCACCACCAAAACGTCCAACTAAGCCCTTTTCACCGACATGCTGACTGACAAGACGACCTACACTTTGCAAAATCTGATCACCGACCAGATGTCCATAGGTATCATTAATTTTTTTAAAATGATCAACATCACACATTAACAAAAAATATTGTCTATCTGATAAATCAATTAAATTTATTTTAGCTGCATCATAAAATCCACGGCGATTGAGTAGATGCGTTAATGGATCTCTACAACGTTCATCATTTAATTTCAAAATAATGTCTCGAACTAATGTTCCTATAAGTACGATCGCAAACCACATGCTCAGGATAATACTGGCAGCAAGCATCATTAACCACCATACTGAATTTACAAGCATATTGGCTTGAATATTTTTCAAAAAAAAGAAAATAATAATGACGCGAAAAAAAGTATATAAAACAATAAAAAGGTAAGAATAATCGACCAGCTTATTTAACCAATCACTTTGCTTATCATTTTTAAAAATTGAAGCCAAAACCAAGGATTCAACTACGGCAATGCTAAGGTTTAAAATCAGCATCCGCATCCATAGCTGTTCATCAACAAAAGAATAATAGACCAACAAGCATATTGTGATGAAGATCAAGATAAAAGCGGCTAAAGTATGTGAACTGGCGTTCTTTCTTAATGCCATAGTATATGCACTGGCCCACGCGCCAAATAGGTATAAACCACCTAAAAGTGGAGCAGAAAATGTTAATTGTTGGTTAGACATAAAGCTTTGTGCAGCTAAAGAAAATGATGGCACGATATATCCGAGACCCAACCAAAATAAATATGTAGGTGCCTTAAAAAAATAATGGCAGATCAAAAGTAAACTGCCCATTAATATCAGGCAGAACGGTACAATCAAAATAAAGTAATGAGTATCTGCAAAATTCACGTCTGATATCTTTATGATAAGAAATAGGAAATATTGGCAATTCGCCAAGTTTAGAGTATTTTTTTATTCACTCCCAACTTATGCTTAAAATAATCAGACTATTTTGTAATTTAACAGTTTTTATTAAGAAATACTTTTAAGGCATTATACTCTTACTTAAAATTTATGATGATCAATATACACACGCAGACTATTCAATGACATTGTCTATAAATCTATCAATCCAAAAATAGTCAACCTACCTAATTATTAATTCGTTTTTGTGTTTTTAAATCATGGATGGTTATTCTACCACGGGGCGACATGGATGTCGCCGTTGGACGGGGGTACAGGACGTACCCTTCGCCCATGAGCAAAAACAAAGCACTGCTTTGTTTGCAGCGCAAGGTTTGGCATCACCTACGCAAAGGTAATTAAACCTTAAATGTAAGATGTGGCATTGCAAGTATTTTTATAACCATCTCGTTTATTTTCCTATATAATTGATTTAAATAAAAATATTAATTGGGAAAAATTATATTCTTATGTCTGAGTTTTTTGACAGATTGGCTATTTCAAAGAAAATAGAAAAAGGACAAACAATTTTAATTCTCATTTTTGGCATAAAAGACTATTCAAAAAAATTCAAAGAAAACGGTCTTGTCTTGCTAAATGATTTATGCATAATAATTTAGAGTAATTACTCTAAATTCAACAAAAGGACCCATTGATCATGATTGGATCACGAGCGTGGATGAATACAAGCAATGGAAAACTTAGCTTTAAAGAAAAAACTCAGTTAATAAAACAAGTTCTAATCCCTGTCACATTGAGCTATGGCAAGACATTTCTCAAAGCACCTCATGATTCAACTTTATTTACACTGGATAATTTTCATATTCCTGACACAGCAATTGCCAAAGAAGCGATGAACGAATTAGAACAAACGGCTTCACAAGCGATCATCAATCATTCTTGGCGGAGCTATTTTTGGGCTGTTGCTATTGCCCACACCAAACAATGGCAATTTGATCAAGAGAGCCTTTTTGTCTCATGTTTGATGCATGATTTAGGTCTAGTTGATCATTTGGATCAATATGCATGTCAATGTTTTAGCTTTGAAAGCGCCTTAAGAGCTGAAGCACTCTGTACCAAACACCATTATCCCAAAGTCAAAATAGATAATATTTCAGATGCGATTTGTTTACATATGAATGGGAATTTAGATGAGAATGATCCAAGCCTTACTAAAGAAGTTCTATTATTACAAAAAGCCACTTCATGTGATGTGATTGGGACTGATCTCAGCTTATTTTCAAACAGTTTTAAAAACAAAATTTTAACCCAATATCCGCGGGTACATTTTAATTCAGAAATGCGTAAACTTATCTCAATTGAAGCAAAAAGAAACCCTCAATCACGGACTGCTTTAATGCACAAACTCGGACTTTCAAGCATGATTCAAATGAATATTTTTAAGGACTAAATCATGAAAAACACCTCTTTTACCCAAAAGAAGATTGATTTTGGGCCATATCCAATTGTAGTCGATATTTATTCAAACACTGAAAATAGCCAAAGTGTTATTTTGCTGGCTGCGCTAGGTATAGCAATCAGTAAATACGAGGTACTCATTACAGCTTTAAGCCAAAGTGGCTTGAATGTTATTGTGGCTGATTATCCTCATTGCGGGCGTAATACTCCACCTGTTTCAGCAAAGGTTGATTATGGTTATGCTGATTTACTCAATGAATTTATTCCTCAACTGGAAAAGCTGGCCTTAGAATTGAACCAGCAAGCCCCAATCTTATTTGGACATAGCTTAGGCGGACATTTAGCAACACTTTATGCACAAAATCATGCAAATAAAGTCATTGGTGTTGCCACTGGCAATATCGGTTTAAAAAATTGGGACTTAAAAGGTAAAATCAATATTTTAAAAGCAGTTACAGCGATCAACGCCATGATTTTAAAAGATGGTTATTTTGCAGGCTATAAAATTGCTTTTGGGAATAAAGAGACAAAATCCTTAATGCGTGATTGGTCTAAAGTTATCTTTACAGGAAATTATGCACATATTATTGGGCAAGAAAACGTGGTGAATAACGCTGCCTTATTTGTCTATTTAAATGGCGATGATTTTGCACCAATGTCTTCAATGCTTGGCCTAAGTGGTTATTTTAAAAACCCACAAATAAACACGTTGGATTTAACCCATAAAACCAAAGGCAATCAACATAGTGCATGGATTAAACAGCCTGATGAAGTCGTCGAAATAATTATAGAATGGGTCAATAGTTTTACTGAATAAGTTTTGCTTTTGACATCAATATATATCCACCTTCTTCACTTTCTCCAGTGCTGATTGCTTCCCAGCCATGACCTAAATAAAAAGACAAAGCTTTTTTATTTTCAGATAAACATTTGAGGTAGCCTGTACCCGTAAACAGTTGTTCTGCTGCGTGTAGCAATGCTGTCCCTACACCCTGATTTTGAGCATTTGGGGCAATAAATAGATGATGTAAAAAGTTCTCTTGCAGAAAAATAGATGCAAATCCCAAATATTCTTGGTCTTTTTCAGCTACTAAAATCATTTCATTTTGGGTGTATTTTTCAAAATCACTCAGCTCCCATTTTGAAGAATTCAACCACGGCCAACTTAATTGTCTGGTATTTAAAAAAAGTTCACTCAATGGTGCTCGGTCATAATACTGAAAAGATCTGATGTGCATCGCTGTACCTCAATTAAAGTCCCTATAACCTGACCTTATTTAAGCCAGCCTTAATTTAATCTAACGTTATCGCCCTTTCTCCAATCACCTCAACAATTCGTAATAAATAACCATCTGGATCTTGAACTAAAAATTGCTTTTGTCCATGCTCTATAGTTTCTGCACGGTACCAACGTTCTTCTAATGCTTCAAACAGCGGCCATTGTGCGACATCCAAACGATTTAAAATACTGTCGAGTTGGTCTACTTCGAACTGAAAGTTAATCCCTCTTCCCAATGGGTAGGCCAATACTCCTGTTAACCATTGCCCTTGTTGTTGTTGCTCCAACATAAACTGAACACCATCAAGTTCCACATAGATAAATTTTTCTTCAGTCCGTTGATACATTACAGAAAAACCCAATATTTCCACCCAAAAATGATAACTTTTATCCAAATCGGTGACGATCAGTTCTGGAACCAATTTATTCCACTGCATTTAAAAATCCTACTTAATTCATTAATTTTTTAATATTCAATATGTTGTAAAATATTTACAACCTTTCCAAATGGATCTTTGACATAGAATCGCCTAACGCCCCAATCCTCGTTAGTTAAGGGATAGAGGATGTCTAAATCTAATTTTTTGGCTTTTTCATAAAGTTCATCCACATTGTCGACCTCGATTGAAAAATCGGGTACATCTGTATTATTTCCCCCTTCGGAAGCAATACTGATTTGTGGATGCATCATTTCCTGACTGGCAAATGTTTTGATCCAGCCATGATCCATCACCAAGTCCATCGCTAAAAAATCACCATAAAAAGCTTGCGCACTGGCTAAATCTAAAGCTTTAATATTACCTATGATTCTTTTTACACTCATACGCTTTTCCTCATTTTTTGTTTTAATGCAATCTAGAAATTTACTTATTTTATTACGCCCACCACCAAGGTATTACGCTACCTTTTAAAACTTTACGATGTTGCTGATAGTGTTGATCATGCTTTTCAACTTCAAACCAAAAAGCAGCGCTATGATCAAAATGTTTGGTATGTGCCAATTCATGTACACAGACATAACGGGTAATTTGTTGATCAAATAAAACCAAGGCACTATTGAGCATAATATCATGACGGGCTGTACAACTTCCCCAACGTGTTTTTGGGTTTCGAACAGCACACTGTCCAAACTTTAAACGAGTTTCATCACTGACTTGCTTTAAATAGATTGGTAAATAATGCTTTGCATAAGCAATTACAAAAGCTTTTAAATAGTTTTCAGGCTGACGGTCGCTGACAAATAATTGAGGCTTTTGCTCATCTAAAATATAGCTATTTTTTTGAGTTTTATAAATAATTTCTATGGGGTGTTTTAAATTAAACAGTTGCAAGCTTGTCGGTAATATCTGATCAACTTGCTGTATTTTTTCCTGCTGTTTATGCCAGGTCTCAATCATCCATTGTTTAGACTCGTGTAAAAAATGCTGAATCTGACGTTGGCTACAATACTTAGGCACAGTTAAGCGAATCTGTGTTGGTTCAACACGTAAACGCAAGCGTGTTGCCCGTGCATGATGAGTGATTTTAATTTCAGGAAGATTTGCAGTCATAATACGCTTATTTTTAGAATCTCCCCCAACCGTTCTTTAAAGGCAAAGAGGAAGCCTCATCTTTACTCGAGCAGAAGTTAGGGGAAATTTTTTTATCCTGCGGTACGCTCTTCAATACCGTTATTGGTCGCAACTACAGCAACATCAGCTTTATTGATCGCAAAAATACCGTTACACACCACTCCAGGAATATCGTTAATGGTTTTTTCGACCTCTAATGCATTCAAAATATTTAAGTTATACACATCTAGAATGACATTACCGTTATCCGTTACCACACCTTCACGATAAACTGGGTCACCGCCTAGTGATACAATTTTACGTGCTACTGCTGAACGTGCCATAGGAATCACTTCAATAGGCAAAGGAAATTCACGGCCTAACTGATCGACCCATTTCGAGTCATCAACAATACATACAAACTTTTTCGCAATAGATGCCACGATTTTTTCACGCGTGAGTGCAGCCCCCCCGCCTTTAATCATATGTAAATGACGGTCAATTTCATCAGCACCATCCACATAAGCATCTAAACCACTGACATGGTTCATATCAACCACCTCAATACCTAATTTCTTAAGACGTTGAGCCGTTGCTTCTGAACTGGCAACTGCTGCTTCGAGTTGTAACTGAGGTAATAATTCAATTAAGAAGTTCACTGTACTACCAGTACCAACTCCCAAAATGCCCCCTCTTGGTAAGTGTTTTAAAGCGGCTTGGGCTGCAGCTTGTTTTTTCTCGTCCTGGGTTGCATAAAGGCTCATGACATCTCTCAATAAAATTTCAATTTCCTGCACATTTTGCATAATTTTAAAACGCAAAGGTACAACGGTTTGTTACAATGAGCGCTCATTTTAAACTGTTAGATGGAAAATTAACATGCTGTCTCGTTTGGTTCGACAAATATTACAGGCAACGGTGTATGACGTTGCAATCGAAACCCCACTCGAAGCAGCGCCACGAATTAGTGAAAAACTAAACAATAACATTCGCTTTAAACGCGAAGATTTACAACCTGTCTTTTCCTTCAAACTACGCGGTGCGTATAACCGTATTAGTCAATTACCGAAATCTCAGTTGGAACGTGGCGTTATTACTGCTTCAGCAGGTAACCATGCTCAGGGCGTGGCTTTATCTGGTCAAAAGTTAGGTATTCGCGCCATTATTGTGATGCCAAAAACCACCCCTGACATTAAAGTTCAAGCAGTAAAGCGTTTGGGTGGTGATGTTGTGCTTCACGGCGACTCATTTGATGTTGCTAACAAATATGCGATTCAACGCGCAAACGACGAAGGTTTAACCTTTATTCCGCCTTATGATGATGAACTGGTCATGGCCGGCCAAGGTACAATTGCCAATGAAATATTGCGTCAATGGCGTGATGTTGAATACGTATTTGTTGCTGTGGGCGGTGGTGGTTTAATTGCAGGTGTAGCAGCATATCTTGGTGATGTTGCTCCGCATGTCAAAATTATTCCTGTCGAATATGATGAATCTGCATGTTTAAAAGCAGCATTTGAAGCGAATCAACGTGTGGTACTCCCTTCTGTAGGATTATTTGCAGATGGTACAGCTGTTGCTCAAATTGGTGAAAAGCCATTTGAAGTGATTCAACTACAAAAATCTGATAACTCAGGTCCAATTGTTGAACGTGATGTCGTCTTGGTCAACACAGATGAAATCTGTACAGCAATCAAAGATACCTATGATGAATGTCGTAGTATTGTAGAGCCATCAGGTGCGATGGCACTTGCAGGTATCAAAAAGTACGTCGCTGAGCATGGTCTTGAAGGCAAAAATATGGTGTCAATTGTTTGTGGTGCCAATATGAACTTTGACCGTTTACGTTATATTGCTGAACGTACCGAACTCGGTGAACGTAAAGAAGCTATTTTTGCAGTGACCATTCCAGAAGAAAAAGGTTCTTTCCTGAATTTCTGTCGTGCTTTGCAAGGACGTAATATCACTGAGTTTAACTATCGTGCCAGTGATGCATCTGCCGCTCAAGTCTTTGTCGGTATTAGCTTAAAGGCTGGTGAAAAAGAACGTCATGACATCTATGAAGCAATGAAATTACATTATGATGTCGATGATTTATCGGATGATGAAGTTGCAAAATTGCATATCCGTTATTTGATTGGTGGTCATGCTGATATTGCCAATGAACGTTTGTTCCGTGTTGAGTTTCCAGAACGCCCAGGTGCTTTATTAACATTCTTAGAGCGTCTTGGTCCAACCCATAACATTAGCCTATTCCATTATCGTAATCACGGTGCAGCAGAAGGCCGTGTTTTGGTTGGCTTGGATGCAGAAGATGCGGTACAAAATCCAGATGGACTGATTGAGACTTTGGAAAATATCAATTACCCATATCAAGAAATTACCAATAACTTAGGTTATCAACGTTTCTTAAAATAGAAAGAGCTTCAAAATAGAAATAGCCTATAAATTTTTTATGGGCTATTTTTTATAAAATCAGAACAATTCGAAAAAGTTAACTTAATAAATCGCCATATTTAAATCACCATCATCATTAAATGCGTCATTAAAAGCATCCACAATTTGATTTAACTGTTGCTCATCTTGTGTCGGCACAAGCATCCAATATGGATTCTCTCGATAGACCACCAATAAAGAAAGCTGATGTAGATTGGCAGTCACTTTAATTTTATCAAAAATAATTTCTTCGGTTTGTTCCATCGCATCGATTTGATTATCAAATGAGACGTCATCATCTTCCTCATCGTACTGATCAAATACTTCTGCTATTGCAACTTCGATTTCATTTTGCAATTGCTCAGTATCAATATTGTACTGGTTAAAGTAGAAATCATTTTCAATTCCATTGTCATAATATTCTATTAATTCAATATAATGCAGAAAATCATGCTGTTGATTTATCCATTCACTAAAACTATAAAATTCAGTATTTTGAGGAATTTTTTGTGCATTTAGCTCGGGAATTAAATGTTGAAGTAATGAATATATTTTCTGTGACATGGATATCTCTCTATTTTATTATCAATAAGTTGAATTAATAGCAAAAAACTAAGTCGATCTTGAACAGTCAAATAATGCATAGTGTTCTATACTGACATCTTCATCATGAAATTGCTTATTAAAACACTTGCAGAACTTTTCAATTTTATATTCATGATTCGGTACAATCAACCAATAATAGTCTTCAGCATAAATCAGCAACAGTTCATGATCATGTTGTCTGGCCTGTTTTAATATTTCTTCAAAAACAACATCATAAACTTGATCTTGAACATTGTAATAGCATCCAATAACATCTTTGTGTACTTCATAATGATCAAATAAAGGCTTCGCTCTTTCACGAATTTGAGTTTGAATTCCTAAGCTATCTACTGCATATTCATGAAAAACAGCACAACGCTCAATCTCATTTTCATGAAATTGCATACGATCAATTTTCATTAAATATCCACGAAATCGCCCACCAAACTTTTCAGCTTCGATCCAACTGAGAAACTCGACAAAACGTTTACGATATTTCTTTTTGGGAATATCTCTTTGCTCCAATGCTGGGAACCAATGTTGGAGAATTTTAAAAATTTTCTTATCGTCCATTTTTTTATCATCCATTTTTTATTCTTGGATCAAAAGCCCAATCTTGGCTTTGCATTTTTAAATTTCAAAGCAATGATATCGGATCAATTTTAAGTTTTTATGACATAAATCTGGTTTTATTTACATTTATCGCTTTTTATTCTCAGTTTGTAGATTGGCGTTGCAATACTTTAAAGATAAAATATATAAAAATTGAATATGATCATACCAACACAAAATCAGTGTCGGGATAAGGACTTTGTAGAATGGCGCAATTCGCTGTCATCGGTTTAGGCAGTTTTGGTGAAGCAGTTGCACTAGAACTCACCAACTTAAATCACGATGTAATAGGTATTGATACATTAAAGAAAAATGTAGAAAACATTGCCGATAAAATCAGTCATGCAGTTATTGCAGATGCTACCGATGAACATGTGTTAGATGAACTGAATATCAAAAATTGTGATGCCGTGGTGGTTGCCATTGGTGAAGATATTGAAGCCAGTATTCTATGCGTACTGCATTTAAAAAATTTGGGTATCGAAAAAATCTTTGTAAAAGCCAAATCTAAATCACATCATATGATTTTGTCTCATTTAGGCATTACAAAAATCATTCACCCTGAAGAAGATATGGGGATTCGTGTTGCACAATCACTTAGTTATCCAATGGTGAGACGTTATATGGCGTTAAATAATGATCGCTATATCGTCAAAATTGAAATAGGTGCAAATTTACAAGGCGCGCAATTTCAAACGGTCATGGAAAACACCCCCGAACTTACAACCTTGTTATTACAACGCGGTTCACATGTACTGTATGATATTGCACCGGGGACGATTTTACAGGAAAAGGATATTTTAATCCTTGAAGGGCCTGTAGAAATGTTAAGACAATTTTCGATTCGTTTCTTATAGTTATAACTATGCGTTTATCTAAAAAAGAACTAATCAACAAAAAACACAATAGTATTAATCTCAGCCCACCGAGCTTACTTGCTTTAGGTTTTTTAAGCTTCATTATCATCGGAACACTATTCCTTAAACTTCCCTTTGCTAATCAAGGCAATTTGACATGGCTAGAGGCCCTGTTTACTGCAACCTCTGCTGTAACTATCACTGGGCTATCTGTCGTCAATATTGGCGACTCCTTAACCACTTTTGGTCAAGTTGTGGTGATGATACTGATCCAATGCGGCGGCTTAGGTTTTATGACTTTTGCAATCTTAGCTGCTTTGAGTCTTTCCTCAAAAGTTGGTATTCGGCAGCAAGTCATGGCACAGGAAACTATTGGTCAAACCAGTTTGGCCAAAGCGACCTTTACAGTAAAAGGGGTTTTTCTTTATTCATTGTTCTTTGAAGCGATTGGTACAGGGATTCTAACCATGGCTTGGTCACATCACTATGACCTTGAACATGCATTTTTTTATGCGCTTTTTTATAGTATTTCTGCTTTTAATAATGGTGGGTTTTCTTTATTCCCCAATAGCTTAATGAGCTTCTCTGACCAGTATATGGTGACATTTACCATCAGTATGCTGTATATCATCGGTGGAATTGGTTTTGTTGTCTTGATGGATATAAAAAGAGCCAAGCGTTGGAAAAAGCTTTCTACCAATAGTAAGTTAATTCTGTCTACGATTGCTGGCTTAAACCTCTTTGCTTTTATTGTTATTTGGGCAATCGAAGCTTCTAACCCCTTAACACTTGCCCCCATGTCTATTGGTGATCAAGCTTTAAATGCATGGTTCCATGCCACTGTACCTCGTTCATCAGGTTTTAACAGCTTGGAAGTCAGCAGCATGACCAATGCATCAACCTTAATTACCATGGTATTGATGTTTATTGGTGGCGGCTCATTAAGTACTGCGGGTGGAATTAAAGTCGGCACATTCATTATTATGATTTTAAGTGTCATTACCTTTTTAAAGCGTTCAGATGAAATTACTGTTTTTGGACATTCTGTTTCTCATCAAGCCACGTTTAAAGCTCTTGCAGTCATTTCGATTACATCGTTACTGATCTTGATTGGCTTTTTTACCCTACTGATTCTAGAACCTGATAAAAAGTTTTTAGACTTACTATTTGAAGCCGTTTCTGCGGCTTGTACTGTCGGCCTATCTCGAGGGATCACAGAAAATTTGCATGCAGGAAGCCAAATCGCTTTAATTTGTCTAATGTTTGCTGGACGCTTAGGACCACTAACACTTGCGTATTTGATTGCGACACCGAATAAAAGTCGTGTTCGCCATCCAAATACTGAAATTCAGGTGGGTTAATTGTTTTAATCATCAAGTGAATACAACTGAAACTGCTTTGTAGGATCATTTTAATCTTATCACGTATATCTAAAATAGGCTGAGACTCCTTAAATAGATTGCTCAGACAATCCTTGCAAAATGTATACTGATGACAGTATCCCCCATAAAAAAAGCGATCTTATCAATGATAGGATCGCTTTTTTACATCTTTCTAAGGATGATTATTCTACTTCTAACTCACTATTGCCTTTAATCAAACGATGCTCTGACTGCAAATATTCATCTGATTGCATTTCGAGTAAACGAGAACGTGTACGTTCAATTTCAAAAGCCAGCTTCTCTCCATCATAAATTTCAATAATCGAGTCTTGAGAGGTCAGTAATAGCTTTACTCCACGATCATAAAACTCATCTACCAGATAAATAAAACGACGTGTACCTTCTGACAGCAAATCAGTTAAGTGCGGAACATTACTCACCAAAACGGTATTATAAATATTGGCAATTTCAATAAAATCCGATGGGCTACGCGGTTTCATACAGAGTTCTCTAAACTCACACCACAATACATCTTCGGTATGGCCTAAAGTTTCAACAACACGGTTATTAATCGTAATTGGTTCTTCTGACACTGTTTGCGATGTGGTTAATGCATTAAAACGCTTTGCCATCCAGACTTTATTATCATCTGTCAGTGGTGATTTAAACAATTGCGCTTGTTTTAATACCCGTAAACGATAGTCAACACCCGCATCAACATTCAATACCACACAGTGTTTTTTCACCATTTCAATCGTTGGAATAAAACGATCACGATGGATTCCATTTTTATATAAACCATCTGGGGCAATATTTGATGTGGCAATCAAGGTAATGCCACGGGTAAATAATTTTTGAAATAAATCACTGAGAATCATTGCATCCGTTACATTCGACACAAAGAACTCGTCAAAACAAATTACTACAGCTTCTTTATAAATTTGATCTGCAACGATATCTAACGGATTACGCTGCCCAGAAAGCTTGTTTAACTCCTTATGCACAAACTGCATAAAGTGATGAAAATGCATACGGGTTTTACGGCGAAAAGGAATCGAATCGTAAAATTGATCCATGAGCCATGTTTTTCCACGCCCGACACCGCCCCACATATATACACCTCTCGGTGCAGTTTGACGACGGAAACGACGAAAAGCTTTCTTCGATGCTTTATAACGATTGATCAATTCTTGCCATACCCGCTCCAACTCATGTACTGCTTGAGCCTGAGCATCATCTGGTAAAAACTGTCCAGATGACAATGCTTTTGCATAACGCTCAGCGGGTGATACGGGAGTAAATGCTGTTGAAGTTGTATTCTGATCTAACATATCATTTTGTTACTTTTAAAGGCTAAAGGAAGTATATCGAATATTCATTTTTGATAAATAAAACTTTGGGATAATTCTAACTCTATATCTCATATCAGCACTACCTGTTTATTTACCATATTGACGCGGGCTTTGCCCAAACCAACGTTTAAAAGCATGATTAAATGCAGCGGGTTCTGAGTAGCCAAGTAATTCAGCAATCACCTCAATTGAATATTCCTTATATTCAATTAATCGCAATGCTTTGTGCTTAATCAGCTGTTCTCGAATTTGTTTATAGCTGGTATTTAATTGCTGCAACTGATGGCGTAAGGTTCTTTCAGGCACATTCAACGCCTGAGCTACTTCGGCCATCGAGGGAATAATCCCTTGCTGTAATTCCAAATAATCATTTACCCGTTGAATCAATGGCGCAATTTTCTGTTCTTCAGCATTTAATCGCTCAATTTCAGCAATACACTTGGCTTCGTAAACCCGATGTGTGATCGGATCTGCGGAGGGAATCGGCAGTTGCATCACATCTTCATTGATCCAAAAAGCAGCTTTTTCACAATTAAAATGTAAATCCGAACCGTAATAATCATGATATTGCTTTAATACATTTAAATCCTGAGGCTGCTGAAAGGGTAATTCGATTCTCACGCTGGGCGCTGTAAGTCCCATCATTTTATAAATATCATCCAGAAATTTATAAGTGCCAGAGATTTCGCATTGTGCTCTCAACAAACCCATTTCTGTTTCTAAATCTACTGGTTTGTAAGTTAATGCAATTTGATGATCACCTTTCTCAAGTCCTAAGACACCGTATAAATAGGTTAGACCTTGATAATGAACACCATTTTGAATCGCATCACCAACATTACCACAGGTCACCAAGAGCATAAGCAATGGACCATAGCCCGCCAAAGAATAATGCTGACCAATAAACAACCCCGTTTCTGGCTGCACACCCTGCCCAATCACTTTTTGTATATCCCACTCTAAACTGGGGTGAATGATTGAGCTGGGATCGAGTGCATCTGCTTTGATCCCAATGCTAGAAAGTCGTGAATCTACATCGATTCCAGCATTACGCATACCATGAATTAAATACATTAAACCGAGAATCGAGCGTTTCATTAGATCATCATTTGATTTCTACCCAAACTTTGTACTACAAAGATGGTTTTTTGCAAATTGCCGAATATATCAATTTTTGTGTCAGTGCAATCATATTTCAAGCACTGCATTTCCGATATTCTATGCAAAACTGGAAAAGTCAGAGCGAACAAAAATGAGTACAGCCCCTACGACTGAAACAAAAACCCAATCAACGCAAGTTGCAATTATCGGATCGGGATTTGGTGGTTTAGCCATGGCGATCCGCCTATTGCAAGCCAATATTGATGATTTTATTATTTTAGAAAAAGCAGATGATGTGGGCGGTACATGGCGTGAGAACCAGTATCCGGGTGCGGCGTGTGATGTTCAATCACATATGTACTCGCTTTCTTTTGCACCCAAAACGGATTGGTCAAAACGTTATGCCGAAGCACCTGAGATTTTTGACTATATTCAAGATTTAATTCAGCAATTCAATTTAAAGAAATACATCCAATTTAATCAAGAAGTGGTTTCTACACATTATGATGAGCATAATTTCAATTGGCATTTAACACTAAAAAGTGGACAAAAAATTGAGGCTCAATTTGTTATTTTTGCATCAGGGCCATTGCATGTACCACAGATTCCTAAAATTAAAGGGCTTGAAAAATTCAAAGGCGAAGTTTTCCATTCATCACATTGGAAGCATGACTATAATTTAAATCAAAAAAATGTAGCATCCATTGGTACTGGTGGTAGTGCAATTCAATATATTCCTGAAATTGCTGCAAAGGTGCAAAATCTTTATGTATTTCAAAGAACCCCTGCTTGGGTAATTCCTCGTGATGAACGTGCCTATAATGCACTTGATAAAAAACTATTTAGTCGCTTTGAATGGTTTAGGAAATTACACCGTGCACGCTTGTACTGGTCAAATGAATCACGTGTCGTCCCCATTGTAAAACCACAAATCATGAAATATGGTCAGAAACTTGCTGAAGCTTATATAAAATTCCAAGTTAAAGACAAAGAAATCGCCAGAAAACTGACCCCTGACTATATTATGGGCTGTAAGCGTATTCTGATTTCCAACAAATACTTTCCAACATTCAACCGTAAAAATGTTGAATTAATTACCGATGGAATTCAGGAAATTACTGAAAATAGCATCATCACCAAGGATGGCAAAGAACGTCAAATTGATTGTTTAATTTATGGTACTGGTTTTATTACAGACCCACGCATCTATTTAAAATCATTTGATTGCTATGGTGAACACGGCGTTGAATTAAAAACGGCATGGAAAGATGGTGCAGAAAGTTTTTATGGGATCAGCACCAAAGGCTTTCCAAATCTATTTCAATTGCTTGGTCCAAATACCGTACTGGGGCATAACTCTGTAATTTTCATGATTGAATCTCAAGTGAATTATATTTTGCAGTTGATTCAAATGGTTGCAAAAACACAGACTCAAGCAGTGACGGTAAAAGCTGAAGTACAAGATCAATTTAATGAAAATGTACAGAAACAGCTTGAAGGTACGGTATGGCAATCAGGCTGTGTCAGTTGGTACCAACAAGATGGTGGTAAAAACTTTGCATTATGGCCAACCTATACCTGGAAATTTTGGCTCAGCACTCGCAAAGTAAACCCAGCAGATTTCCGCTTATTAGGCCGTGAGCAAAGCGCAAAGCAAAAATCAAAAGCTGCATAAACTTGGTTAATATTCTTCTATAAATTTTCAACCGCTTTTCTGTGCTTCGACTATAATAGATAGGTATCCATTGCCTATCTATTTTTCATGCAATCACTTTGGCTTATTTTCCAACTTTTATTTTGTTTATGCTTAGGGTTTATTTTAGCCCGCAGAATTCCACAATCCATTGAAAAAATAGCTTTTAAAATACTGCCTTATTTTACCTATATTCTTTTAATTGCGATTGCAATGGAGTTTTCTCAAACAATTCATAATATTGCCAGCCCTGAACAGATTCTCACCAGTTCCATCACAATTGCATTCAGCACATCATTGGGTGCATTTTTTTGTTGTTATCTGGTATTTACAGCAATTGGCTACAAACCATCACAAGGTAAAGTTTCTGCTGAATTATTGATGGGTTCATTACTCAACATCAGCTATGCATTTATTGCACTAGCTGTAGGGTATGGCTTAGCAGAGTTGGCCCACCTTTTCCATGTTCCACTACATGTCAGCACATGGAATTTACTTTTAGTTTACATGTTACTGATCGGCTTGGATCTGGCTTACTCGCCACTGGATCGTTCTTGGTTAAACTGGAAAATTATGCTGGTACCGATTGCCTGCGTGATTGGCTCACTATTGGGTGCTGTTGCGGCATTTTTCTTGATTCAAGACATCAGTATGAAAGATTTAATCATGCTATCGCAAGGTTACGGCTTCTATTCTATGACAGGGATTGTGGTGACTGAATTAAAGAATGCCCATCTGGGAAGTATTGCGTTAATGAACGATTTATTTAGGGAGATTTTTGCCATTTTATTTATGTATATGATTGGATGGCGTTATCCACGTTCAGCAATTTCTTCTGCTGGTGCAACCGCAATGGATGTCACCTTACCTATGGTGAAACAAGCTTGCGGCAATGATTATATTCCACATGCAATGGTCAGTGGTTTTGTTCTGTCGGTATTGGCACCAATTGCGGTAAGTGTTTTAGCTGCACTTTAAAATTAAGTGCTGAATGTGGCATCCATCGTACTTTATCTGACGAGATAGCAATACTGATCAATAGAATCACTGGAATAAAAAGTTTTTTAAACTTCTGAAAAAAGACCTAGTAACGCAGATACACTACAGTGTATACACAGCAATTTTTATTATATAAATCAAAAAATCACCCTCTTAATCCAATGACAAAGAGGGGTTTATTTTTATAGAGTCGCTAAAATATCTTGTAAGGTTTTACTTGGATGTTCAGATTGAGTAATTGGACGACCAATCACTAAATGAGTAGAACCATCAAGCATGGCTTGCTTAGGTGTTACAATACGCTTTTGATCATCTGCATTTGCACCAGCTGGACGAATTCCAGGTGTTACTAAAGCAAATTCGGCACCTAAGTCCTGACGTAACATCTTGGCTTCCTGGGCCGAACATACCACGCCATCCAGACCACTTTGTTGAGTCAATTTAGCCAGACGTTTCACTTGTTCAAATGGCTCAATATCTAAACCAATATCACGCAAGTCTTCACGTTCCATTGAAGTAAGAACAGTAACCGCTATCAATTGTGTTTTATAGTTACCTGCTTTTAACCGTTCTACACAAGTTTCCATCATTTTACGCCCACCAGAGGCATGGACATTGACCATCCATACGCCCAAATCAGCCGCAGCACAAACCGCCTGTGCGGTTGTGTTTGGAATATCATGAAATTTTAAATCGAGGAATACTTCAAAGCCCTTATCATGTAGTGCCTTCACAACAAGAGGGCCTTCATGAGTAAATAGTTCTTTACCGACTTTTAAACGACATAGTGATGGGTCAAGCTGATCAGCAATTGCTAGGGCGTCATATTGGCTTTTTGCATCTAAGGCAACAATAATACTCACGAATCTCAGTTCCATCACATAAATTTTCGCTCATTATAAAGCGATTCACGCAATGTACAAAGTCAGAAAATCGACTTCATCACAAATCAATCAACTTTTCTTAAATATTAAGAATGCTTTATCTCTGCTCTGAAATCAAAATTGCACGTGTATCTTGCTCTAGTGCTTCAAAAATATGCGCTTGATCTGCGGGATAAGAAATATAGTCCCCTGCTTGAAGCAACTCAGCACTGTCTAATAAACCGACTTTGGCAGAGCCCTGCATGATAATAATATGTTCAACACTACCAATAGGATGCGGTTTACTGCTACGCGGCTCACCCGGTTGGGTTGTAAGCATATACACGTCTCGTCGTGCATTGGGTGGGCATGTCGCCAACAAAACAGCCTGATAATTTGATATTTCAGAAACAACTGAAGCGCCTTCGCCATAACGAATCACTTGTGTAGTTTGGGCTTGTGCTTCCATAAGTTTGGCAAAAGGAATATTTAAAGCCACACAAAGTGCCCATAAAGTTTCTAGACTCGGATTACCCTGCCCAGATTCAAGTTGCGAAAGCGTGGATTTCGCAATGCCTGCACGTCGAGCAACTTCTCCCAAAGATAATGCAGCACTTTTTCTTTCTTTTTGCAGATTATTTGCAATGATTTCAATTGGTATAGACATTACTCTTCCAAAAAATACGATCGTTCTGTTTGACGAACAATAACAATCAAACTATTATAAAAAATGATCGTTCATTTTATCGAACGATCTTATTAACCCAAGCAAGGCTCATACAAATGAAGTATAAAGAAATAAAAAATTTACCCAAGCCCCTGATAAAATCAATCGCGATTCTCTGCATCGCAACCGCACTGATCGGGATTTCATTAGGTACGCTTGCAGTCAATTATCAACTGCCGATCTGGATACCTTTACTACTTTCAATCAGTGTCTTGGCTGGTGCTGCAGAGTTTACTTTCATTGGCATGATTGCTACTGGAAGCAGTCCGATTACAGCTGCGATTGTAGGATTGCTGATTAATTTACGACATCTGCCTTTTGGTTTAGCGATTACCCATTTTATAGAAAAAAATAAATTAAAATATTTTGCTACACATATTATGAATGATGAAAGCGTTTTATTTGGTTTAAGCCAATCTTCAAATGAGCTAAAACTGAGTGCTTATTGGCTGTGCGGAGTCGGAATTTTATTTGCTTGGCCCATAGGCGTTTTAAGCGGTTATGTATTGGGAAGTCATTTAGCTTATGCAAAATTACTGGGTATCGATACGATTTTTCCTGTCGTATTGTTTGCTCTTACCTTTAAAGCACTAAAAAGAAAATCTGCTCGAAAATCGGCAATGACTGGTGCAGTCATCAGCCTCGCTACTTTTCCATTTCTACCCTTAGGGATTCCGATACTTATGTCATTATTTGGCTTGCTTGTAGGAAGAAAATAACATGCATCAACAATTTATTATTTTGATCGGGATCATGCTGCTGGCGATGGGTACTTATCTGATTCGATATGCGGGACTTTCCCTCAGCCAATATTTCACAATCACTCAACATCAAGAGCAACTCTTTAATGATGCCGCAACAACTTTACTGTTTTCTATTGCGATTCTCACTACTTTTTTTGAAGGTGCGGATTGGGCAGACTTAGGCAAAATCATGGGGGTATTGGTGGGTTTATTTCTGATTTGGAAAAATCACTCCCTTATCACGACGATTGTGATCGCAATGCTGACCACCACAATATTTCGCTTTGCAGAGTTTTTCTGGCTAGCCCAATAAAACTATTAAAGCTTAAAAAAGCGTTTTACAACAATCAAAGCGCTTTTTTTAACAGCATAATGCAAATGATTACGCATGCTTAATTATTGATTGAATATACTGTTTTAATCTCTATGCTTATTTTTTATGGATACTTAATCAATCAATCTTAAAGCGCTTAAAATTCATTTTATATTTGATCATTGTGAAGCACCTCACTTACTCCACCAAATAAAAATTTTCAAAACACTGCCTTTTCTAGATTTTAATCGTTACAACAGATAAATTCTTTTTCATATATTTAAAAACCTATACAAACTTAAAACAATATTAAATTAAAATTATATTTTTCTTATTCATTGCATCCTTGTTTACACTAAATTTTTTATTTTTAATTTATCTGTCTGCGCTATTTCCAAATATATTCTTTATAACTAAACAAACATTACATCATAACTAAACAATTAATCTCTTTGATAAATAAAAAAAGTAATCATATTAAGTGAAGCAAAGTCGCATTAAAAAAACCTTCTGTTTTTAAAAGCAATCTAGGATGAACGCGATTTTATGTTGATTTAAGCATTTAAAAATAGTTTACAGAGAAGCTAAATAAAATACTAAAAAATCATTTAAATTTAAGTTAATAATTTTTTTAATGAAAATGATCTAGTACAATGCAGCGTATTAAAATAAAATCCAACATTTAATTAACCATGATAATAAATTATTTTAGAAAATCTTAAAAACTTATTCTCGCTTAATATAAGCAGATCAAAATAATTTGCTATAATATGACGCTATTCACAAAAAGTGACATTTTTTGTCACTTTTTAGTAAACAGAAACAAATTCTTGTTAAAATAAATAAACATATTAATTATAAATATCCTCTTGTATTTAAATAATAAAAAATAAATCCAAAACAAATAACGTTATATTGTATTTGTAACACAAAAATAATGTGATATTTGTCTCTTTTTTTCATTGTTTTTATTTAGGAAAAATTTATATTAGCCCTTATTGTTTAGCTCCTAAACACTTCCCCTTTATTAGGAAAGTACCAGTAAAGGGCAAATCAACGCAGTATTGAGAGAAATTCTATGAAAAATATTCAATTGGGTTTAGCGATCATTGGCTTAGGTTTAGCATCTTCAACAGTTTTTGCGGCTGCTGATGGTACAGTAACAGTTACAGGAAAAATCGTTGATCAAACCTGTACAGTTGGTGGTACTGCTGGTAACTACACTGTTGTTTTACCGACTGTAGGTAAATCAACTTTAGCGACAGCGGCGACAACAAATGGCGACACTAAATTTACTATTAATTTAACAGCATGCCCTGTAGGTAATGTAGGTGTTTATTATGACAACACCAATGCAAATATTAATACTGCAGGTCGTTTAAACAATACCGTAACCACTGGCGGTGCAACAAACGTAAATATTCAATTATTAAACTCTGCAAAAGCAGTGATTGACCTAACTAAAGATCGTACAGGTCAAAACATTGTGACTTCAAATGTGGCAACTGCAAATGGTTCTGCAAATCTTGATTTTTATGCACGTTACTATGCAACAGGTGCAACAACAGCTGGTGATGTAAGCACAACTGCAACTTACTATGTTGTATATCAATAATTAAACATTTGGGTCTGTAAGTTTTTTAAACAGGTCTGGTTAATTTTTATATCTTAACCAGACTTGCATCTTCCCAAGGGTCTTTCAATGAAAAAACTATTTTTTATTTCTAGCTTGTTAATGCTCAGTACTTTGATTACATCCGCTCATGCTGGTATTGTGATTACAGGTACCCGTGTAATTTACCCAAGTGATAAAGAATTTGTATCTGTGCAATTAACCAATGTAGGTGATCAAATTGCATTAGTACAATCATGGGTGGACAGTAAAGACATTATTGCAGATCCAACCACAACCCAAGCCCCATTTATTGTTACCCCTCCAATAACCACGATTGAAGCTGCTAAAGGTCAATCTTTACGTGTCATTTTCAATCAAAAACAAAAACTTGCTACTGATCGAGAAACATTGTTTTGGCTCAACGTACTTGATATCCCAGCCAAGCCAACAGCTGAAGCAAATTACTTACAATTTGCGATTCGTAACCGCTTAAAACTGTTTTACCGACCAACTGGCATCAAAATGGAACAGCAACAAGCGTTTCAAAAAGTTGAAGTACAGCGTGTAAATAACCAATTACAAATCAATAATCCGACACCTTACTACCTAAATTTTGGTAAATCGAATCTTGTTTTAAAAAATGGTACGCCAGACGAAATTAAAAATCTAAGTTTTATAGAACCATTTTCAAAACAACAAATTGAGGTCGAAAATTTATCAGACGCTAAGTCCGTACAGCTTTATTTAATCAATGACTACGGCAGTTTATCGACAATAGAGAAACAGTTTTAATCTAAATTATTGGGAGAATTGTGCTTGAAACATTTCACACTTAGGTATAGTGTTTTGGCGCTAAGTCTATATCTATGCAATCAAAATGTTATAGCGCAAGCACCACAATTCGATAATAGCTTTTTATACGGCCAAAATTCTAAAACAATTGATCTTGAAAAATTTATTTCAAGCGATAAAGTCGCGCCAAATGATTACATCCTTGATATTTACCTAAATGGTCGTTATATCACTCGCTCTATTGTGCATATTTCAGATGTTCCTGAATCACCTGAAAAGCAACGCTATTGTATTCCACGCAGTACTGTTAAGCAGCTTGATTTCAATCATAAACTTATCGATTTAGATAAAGTGAGCGGAAACTGTATCGATACACGCTTAATGAATCATGTCGTATTCTGGAAACTGAATATAGCAGAACAACGTGTGGATGTTTCAAGCCCTCAATCGATGTTAAATGAGCGACCATTTGGCTATATAGATCCATCACTTTGGGAAACTGGTGGAAATAGTGCTTTTCTCAAATATTACTACAATTACTATAATTCAGATTATGGTCAGGACAACAAACAAGATTCTAGTTTTCTCAATATTAATTCTGGTATCAATATTGATAATTGGCAATTCCGTCATTCTGGTAGCACCAGTATGGGAGATAGCAGTCATTCAGGCCAATATACCAGCTATGAAAACAAACTTATGCGAGTACTGCCTAGTTTAAAAACCCAGCTTACTCTTGGTGATTTCTATACCAATACAAAAACCATCAACAGTAATTCGAGTATTGCCATTCGTGGTGTACAGCTTGCTAGTGATGACAGAATGCTTCCGATTTCATTGCAAAGTTACGCACCCACAATTTCAGGTTATGCAAAAAGTAATGCTTTAATACGCGTTCGCCAAAATCAACAAATTATTATGGAACGCACTGTTCCTGCTGGTGCATTTAATATTGCAGATCTCCAAACACCTGGGACGGGTGGTACATTAAATGTAGATATTATTGAAGCAAATGGTGAAATCCGCAGTTTTGATTTACCTTATAATAATTTTATTCAATCTATCCGCGCACAACAGTATCGTTATCAAATTGCAGCAGGTACTTTTCGTCAAAATAGCAAATCCTATGATGAGAAATTAATCAATGCATCTTTTGATTATGGATTAAATGATTTTATCTCAGTAAGCAGTTCAGCACTGGTCAGTGATCATTATCAATCCTATATTCTAGGAACCGCATTCAATACTAAACTCGGTGGTATTGCTTTAGAAAGTAATTATGTTAAAGCAGATATAAACCAGTCCAACCAAAATTTAGACAGTTCTTTGGTTACGCTACGCTATAATCTTGCACTAAACAGTGCGAAAACAAATATCAGTTTAAACAGTACTATTTATGGAAATGATCAGTATTATTCCTTTGATGAAGCCATGCAGAATCGTTATATTCAAAAAAACAGTGCTGCATTGGTACTTAATGGTCGGCCCAAGTCATCAAACTATATTCAACTGAGCCAGAACCTAGGTCATCAGTTTGGTGCTGTTTCAGCCAGTTTTTCACAGTATGAATTCTGGCATCAAATCAATACACAAAAATTTTATCAAATTAGCTATAGCAATAGTTTTAAAGGCATCAGTTACTATGTGGGTATGCAACATACTCAAAATGATCAATACAAATTAGATAAAGACACTCAATACTTTGTGAATGTGAATATTCCTCTGTCGTTTAAAAAGAAAAATAGTAATTTACGTCTAAGTAGTGAAGTCTATCCAGATAATAATGCACTCAATACCAATCAAGTCGGCATATTTGGAAATTTAGGTGAAAATCAGCAGTTCGGCTATAACTTCAATTATTCAAATAGTAAAGATAAAGATCTCTTCAGCAGTTCTTTGAGTTATCGAACTAATCCGGTTTATTTAGCATCAACTTATGCAACCGACTTTGACCAACAGCATCAATACTCTTTACAAGCACAAGGCGCTATTGTTGCACATCAACACGGCATTACTTTAGCCAATGATTTAAATGATACTTTTGCAATTATTCATGCCAAAGGCTTAGAGGGAACCAGCCTCTCCAATGGAAATAATATTAAAATTGATCGCTGGGGCAATGCGATTATTCCCTATCTAAATCCTTACCAATACAATAGTATCAACTTAAACCCCAATACAATTCCACTCAATACCGATGTTAATGCTACCCAATTACAAGTTGTACCTAAATTAAACGCCAGTATTTTGGTGGATTTTAAAGCATTAAAAAGCACAAAAGCCTTAATTGAACTTAAACACGCAAATGAGGTGCTCATTCCAATGGGTGCTCAAGTGAAAGATGCTTTGGGTAATGCAGTGACTACAGTAGGACAAGGTCAGCAAATTTTTATGCAAAATATAAATCCTGGACGCTATAGCGTTTATTGGAGTAATACTGATTCTTGTCAATTCGATATTTCCAAAGAAATATTGGAGCAAAGTAAAACTCAAATCCCTTTTGCAAGCTTTAACTTAAACTGCAAATAAACACGGAGTAATTTTATGCTGAAATATAAATTGTTATTTATGTTATCTACACTCCCTGCAAGTTTTGCAGTATTTGCAGATTGCAGTGTCGGTAGCAATTTCACCAGCGGTTATAGCATGCCAACGATGAATGCCAGTACCATGAATATCAATAAATATGAAGGAACATCAGTACAGTCCAATGTATATTCCCGCGAAGTTGCTTCAGCAAATTTTGATATTTTCCGTGTCTATACTGGATGTACTGTTGGGGTAAATAGAACCATTTTTGGTAATGTTTTTGCCACCAATGTGACGACCTATGATGCCAATATTTCGCGCTTAAATGCTTACCTGGCTTTAGGGATTAAAGTTGAAATGGGCGATGCACCGACGAGTGGTACATTAAAAACACTAAATACTACTGAATTAGCAATTTATAGTTATAGTGGTGATACGCATGGTGTAAAAATGAGGGTGACATTATATGTTTTACCCAGAACATCAACAATGACCTCATACCCAACCACGATCAATGTTTCGAATCTACGAATAGCAACCATCAGTTTAAAACGCGTTAGTGATAATGTTCTTATTCCTGCAAATACACAAATTCCAGTGTATTTAAATGCAACAGTCAATATCTCTGAATCCACATGCTCACTGAGTCAAAGCAGCTATACCATTGCGCTACCTGATGTTAGTGTACGAAACTTGGGTTTAGTCGGAAATGAAACCGCATTGAGCTCAAGCAATACAGCAACCCTCAGTATAAATTGTGCAAATTTAAATGATGGTGCAGGTCGTGAAATAAAAGCTTATACCACCGATGCATTGAATCAATCCAATGCAACAAATATATTAGAGAATCAAATCGGGGCTGGATATGCTACAGGTGTGGGGATTCGTTTACGTGATAAAAATAATGCGATAATTAGTCTAGACCCAAACCAATCAAGAAGTACCAATAAATGGACCTTTGGTAATTTAAATACATCACAATTGATTCAGCATGTAATTAAAGCCAATTACGTAAGAACAGCAAATACCGTAACACCAGGTTTGGTGAGATCTCAAGCTTATTTAAATATCGTATATGATTAAAAAATAGTGAAATTATATTCTTTTGTTTTATTTGATGATATTAAACAAGGTTTTTGATGTTAAATAATCAACAGACTCAGAAATCAGTAAAAATAAAAAAGCGCTTTCCAGTGGTGGTAAAGCGCTTTTCTAGCATAATGATTAAAGCGGATTGACATTCTTATTTTCTGGTTGAATATCTAATACCGTCTTTTCATGACGAGCACTTGCGGCAGCTTCAGCAGCGGCCAATTGTGCTGTCTGTATTTGTTCTTTTCGAAGATGATCAATATCTTTACGAAGACGCTTAACTTCCCATGCGTTTTGGAATACACGAAATACCTGTACGCCAAGCAACAATCCAAGAACAATCCCGAGCACCAAAGTTAAGAGTAGCAATAACCCTAAACGCATTGCTGGTACTTGAGTAAACAATAAATCTACAGGTAGTTCCGCTGGATTCTGCAAGACTAATGCTAAAGCGTAACCAAAGACTACCAGTAGTAATGCAATTAAGAAATAGCGCATACTCACCTCATTCGAATTTTTTTATTAATTAGCAGATTCGTTTACTGCATCACGGAGTGCTTTACCAGGTTTAAAGTGAGGTACAGCTTTTGCTGCAACTTCCACTGATTTACCTGTTTTTGGATTACGACCCACGCGTGGCTCACGGTGATGTAAAGCAAAACTACCAAACCCACGAATTTCAATACGGTCATCTGAAGATAATGATGCAATCATTTGATCGATCATAATCTTAACTGCTTCTTCGACTAATGGCTCTGCTAAATGCGGATTTTTGAGAGCAATTCTTTCTATTAAGTCAGACTTATTAAGTGCTTCAGTTGTCATTTAAGACCTCATTAATTTTAATGCTAATTGATATACACCAGATAATATCCTTTTTAAATACAAAAAGGTAGCGCAGTCATCATATACTACGCTACCTTTTACACTATTTGAATAAAAAATATTAATTAATTACATTAAATAATACTTCTTAACAATCACTTAGTGGTTCATCTGCGCTTTGATTAAATCACCAATAGTCTTAGGACCATTGTCTTGACCAGTAGGCGCAGTTGTAGTTTTCAAGTTTGCTACAGCTTCTTTTTCTTCAGCTTCGTCTTTAGCTTTAATCGACAAGTTAATAGAACGTGATTTACGATCTACATTGATGATTTTAGCTTCAACTTCTTGACCAACTTCTAAGAATTTAGTTGCATCTTCAACGCGATCGCGGTTGATTTCAGATGCTTTCAAAGAAGCTTCAACTTCGTCAGCTAACTTAATTGTTGCGCCTTTAGCATCAACAGCAGTTACTGTACCTTTAACCAACGCACCGCGTTCGTTAGTCGCTAAGAAGTCATTGAACGGATCGCTGTTCATTTGCTTGATACCAAGACTGATACGGTTGCCTTCAGCATCTACAGACAAGATAACTGCTTCAACTGTATCACCTTTCTTGTAACGACGAATAGCGTCTTCGCCTTGCTCATTCCAAGAAATATCAGACAAGTGAACTAGACCATCGATACCGCCAGGTAAACCGATGAAGATACCGAAGTCAGTAATAGACTTGATCGTACCAGAAACTTTTTCACCTTTGTCGTGTGACTTAGAGAACTCTTCCCATGGGTTCGCACGAGTTTGCTTGATACCCAATGAAATACGACGACGCTCTTCATCAACTTCAAGAACCATAACATCAACTTCATCACCAATCTGAACAACTTTAGATGGGTGGATGTTTTTGTTTGTGTGATCCATTTCTGAAACGTGTACTAAGCCTTCAACGCCTTCAGCGATTTCAGCGAAACAACCGTAGTCAGTTAAGTTTGTAACACGTGCTTTAACGATAGAACCTTTAGGATAACGGTTCATGATCGCTAACCATGGATCTTCGCCTAATTGCTTAAGACCTAAAGATACACGATTACGTTCTTTGTCAAATTTAAGTACTTTAACAGTAACTTCTTGACCCACTTCAACAACTTCTGAAGGGTGTTTGATGCGTTTCCAAGCCATATCTGTGATATGTAGAAGACCATCAATACCGCCAAGGTCAACAAATGCACCGTAATCAGTAAGATTTTTGATCGTACCAGTAACTGTTTGACCTTCTTCCAATTGAGAAAGAAGCGCTTCACGGTCAGCTGAAGATTCAGCTTCCATTACAGCACGACGAGATACAACAACGTTGTTACGTTTAGCATCAAGTTTGATTACTTTGAATTCTAACTCTTTGCCTTCAAGGTGAGTTGTATCACGAATAGGGCGAGTATCTACCAATGAACCTGGTAAGAATGCACGAACTGGACCGATGTCAACAGTGAAACCGCCTTTAACCTTACCAGAAATAACACCAGTAACGATTTCGCCGTCTTCAAAGATTTTTTCAAGCTTAGTCCAAGTTTCAGCACGTTTCGCTTTTTCACGTGATAAAACTGTTTGACCCATACCGTTGTCAAGCGCTTCAACAACAACATCAACTTCATCGCCAACTTGAACTTCAAGTTCACGTTGTTCGTTTAAGAATTCTGAACGTGCGACAACACCTTCAGATTTAAGGCCAGTGTCAACAGTAACCCAGTCAGAGTCGATGCTAACAACGATACCTTTAATAACGGCACCTTTGTCGATATTGAGAGTTGATTCGCTTTCTTCAAAGAGGGCTGCAAAAGATTCGGTCATGATATACCTAGTAAAGTCAACGGTCTTGGATCAGACAAGGCCGGTTTAGTTAAGCCATCCACATAGTCCGTATAAAACTGATCAAGCTATGCTTTGGCTAATATTTGATTAAATATTCTTTATTTAGCTAAATGTAACTCAACATAATCAGTCATCAGTTTAAACACTTCATCGATATTCATTTCTGAGCTATCAATGATATAAGCGTCTTCTGCTGGCTTGAGTGGAGCGACTGTGCGTTCCATATCTCTTTTATCTCGAGCTTGTATATTTGCTAAAATGTCGCTTATTTTAACATCCAGCCCCATTCCCTGCAACTGTTTTACACGACGCTCTGCTCGGGACTCTGCTGAGGCAGTGAGATAAATTTTTGCTTGCGCTTGCGGAAAAATAGAAGTGCCCATATCACGCCCATCTGCAACTAAGCCAGGCAACTGAGCAAAAGCATGTTGTCGATCTACCAATGCCGCTCTAAGCACTGGAATTGCTGCGACTTTTGAAGCAAATTCACCAACGCGTTCAGTCCGAATCGTTTGTGAGACATCTTCACCATCCAACAAAATCACGATTCCGTTGTCAGTACTCTTAAATACGATATCTAAATTTGTTGCAATCGTCACACTTTGTTGCAATACAGATTCAGTATCTAATGAGTCCAACAATTCTTTTTGATGCAATGACAATCCAAGCAAACGATATAGCGCACCAGAGTCTAATAAATGGAATTGATAGTAATTCGCAAGTTTTGCTGCAAGTGTTCCTTTACCAGAACCACTTGGCCCATCGATTGTGATAATTTGAATTGTCATTGAATTTCCAATTAAGCTACAGACTTAGCAAGTTTCTTAAATCCAAGTGTAATCGCTAGTTTAAGCTGTGCAAGTATTAATTTACTCACAAATGGTGCACGTGCTTGTAATTCAATCGTATAGTCAACACGGGTTTTGTTCGCATCAAGCGCTGTAAACTCAATAATTCCAATATGATGTTTAATCAATGGATTCTTAATTAACTTATATTGAATACGTTTATTGACATCCAGATGAGTAATTTGCTCTTGAATCGGTTTGATCGGACCAAACCCCATACGACGGATAGACCCCAATCCATCTGGGCGTTCAGGATCAGCAGCATCTTTCACTCGTATAACTTGGATGGGAGCAAAAGCCACATTATAAGTTGAATGTTTTGCTAACAAGTCAAAGACTTGATCGATTGGTGCATCAAACTCTTGTTTTACTTGAATAGAATTCATTGTTATATCCTTTTAAATTTTAACTATATTTTTAAACCTTTAAGTTGACAATTTTAATTGTCACTAAAATCTTGTGTATTCTAGATCATTTTAATATGTCATTTAAGGTCTTTTGTTGTAACTTTAATTGTTTTTTTTGCTCACGACGCTTTTTAAAAAAATTAGACAGTTGGGTTGAACACTGTGATTGTAAACAGCCCCCTTCAAACTGAAATATATGATTGTAATAGCCAATCTCTAACAGTTGACGACTACTGATGAGTGAACCTGCTTTAGGTTCGACCGCGCCAAAAACCACACGTTTGATTCTTGCATGGATTAATGCACCGACACACATAGTACAAGGTTCAAGTGTGACATATAAAGTTGCGTCTTCAGGTAGGCGATAATTTTCAATCTTTTGACACGCATTGCGCAGTGCCTGAATTTCCGCATGGGCTGTTGGATCATGCTGAGCAATCGGTTGATTATAACCTTCACCGATAACTTGCCCCTGACTTACAATCACAGCTCCTACTGGAATTTCACCGATAGATGCAGCAAATGCAGCTTGCTCTAAAGCCAGCTGCATCCATTGTTGATCTATGTATTGTTGAGCTTCTTCAGTCATACGACCTTAAATAATACCATACTGACTTAGAAGCGCATTCCAACTGTCAATCGTTGTGACAGGTGGATTTTTGGCAAGTATTCCACGCAATGTTCGAGACTCAACCTGTTCCCACTCTGGGGATAAATCTTTATCAACCAAACGTGCACGTACACCCTCAACAAAATCAGGATGACGAATTTTCCAATCAGAAATTTGTTTTTCTAATTCAAAAACCTCAGACCAAGGATGAACTTGACGTCCCCACTGCCATAATAACCACGTAATCGCAGCAGTACTTGGTGAGCCCTTTTGTAGATTCTCGCTGGCTTGACGCAACCAATCACTACGCGCATCGCTTAGACCAATAATCGCTTCATAATCATGTTCAAAGCTTACACCACGACAAACACTATGAATCACATCCAAAGAGTTTTGCAACGGGCCTGGTGAAACAGGACGATGTAAACTATTTAAGGTGTCATCTAAAGCACGGAAATCACCAGCAGGATAATGCTCCCAATCGATATCAATCAGTTTCTGTAAAACCACATCACGTTGGGCATCACAAATATGAGTTGCCCAGCCAATCCCATAACCACCCGCTGCAGTCATGATCGAACCTGTTAACCCCGTGAATAAACCTATTGGACCACGATCTGCCAAGAAACGTGTAGCTCCCACATCTGGATATAGACCGATATTCACTTCAGGCATAGCAAGACGCGAATATGGCGTAACCAAACGGAATGGGGCCGCCATAAATAAGCCTAAGCCCCCCCCCATAACATAACCTTCACCCCAAACTACTATAGGCTTAGCATAATTATGCAACAGTAAATCTAAAGCATATTCCGTTTCAAAAAACTTATTGGCTGTTTCAACTTCATTGTTGATCACCAATTGGCGAAGTTTACGAACATCACCACCTGCACAAAAAGCTTTTGGCGTGGTTGAGTCCAACCAAATTGCCTTAACCGAGTCATCATGATGAAAATCCTCAAACAGCTTCAATAATGCCGTAACGATGGATTCATCAAGTGCATGAAGCGACTTAGGACGATTTAAGCGAATAATTCGCCATCCCTTTTTTGCTTCTTCGATAATCAGATCTGGGTGATAATTATTTATTTCGGGAGAGTTTGTCATGCGTCCAGCTGCCAGTCGATTGGCTCAATGCCATATTGTTTCAGATAATTATTTGTTTTTGAAAAAACCTTACAACCAAAAAAGCCACCACGATTTGCCGCCAATGGAGATGGGTGTGCAGCTTTTAATACCAGATGCTTCGTTTGGTCTATACGTTGCCCTTTTTTCTGAGCATATGCGCCCCAAAGTATAAATACAATGTGCTCTCTATGCTCATTCAACACATCAATCACATGATCTGTAAAATTTTCCCAACCGCGTTTTTGATGTGATGTTGGTTGCCCCGCTTCCACTGTCAACACGCTATTTAAAAGCAATACACCCTGTTGAGCCCATTTGGTGAGATCACCATGTCGGGATACAGGCACAGCTAAATCTGTATTTAACTCATGAAAGATATTACGTAAAGACGGAGGCAATGCAACGCCTCTCTGTACGGAAAAACTTAACCCATGCGCTTGATCAGGACCGTGATAAGGATCTTGTCCTAAAATGACCACTTTTACATGATTCAATGGCGTTGTGTCTAATGCATTGAAAATAAGTGAGCTGGGTGGGTAAATAGTTTTATTTGCATTTTTTTCAGTAACTAAAAAAGAACGCAAATCATCCATTTGCTGACTCAAAAGGAACTCAGCTAAACCTTCTTTCCAACTTTGATCTAACCGAACTTGATTTAATTTTGTTTGTTCGAGTTCAGATAATTGCATCAACTTTCATCCTAAATTTCATTTTCCTAAAAATTTATTTGTCCTAAGATAGATTTCACTCAAAAATCATCATTTAAATTTTAACCTGTAAATCCACTTCAGGGTTTTGAAACAGAATACCTTGTTTCAATTTTTCATACATGTCTGGGTCAGACCATTCAGATTTAACTTGCTCAGAAAAAATAATTTTATCCAGACTCAACAGCCCCATCTGAGCATTTTCAATATCTTCTTGAAAACTTTGCGCATAACCTGTATCGGTTTCATGCACAATCACAGAATAGACTTCAACATCCCCTTCCCCATTTTGGGTAATGGTTGATTTTAAAATCTGTTGAGCAAGGAAAAAGAATATCCGTGAAAACTGTTCAGCTGATGGAGAAACAGGCAAAGCCACCCAACGTGCACTAAAAGTTTTACAAGCCTGAATATATTCAGGATTATCTTCTTGCCAAAAACAGATCGCATGGTCAAAACTGTCGAAAATTTCTTTGATTACACCTTTAAGCAATCCAAAGTCATATACCATTTGACCATGATCAAGTTTTGAAGCTTTAAGTAGTAATTCAACTTTATAGCTGTGCCCGTGTATAGACCGTTTGCAACGATCTGACGTGCAATTCCGCACAATATGTGCATTTTCAAACTTAAATAACTTACGAATTAACATGAGCCAAATTTTATAAACAAATCGGTAAAGAATCTCGATTATAAAGCAAAACTCGAACCCTGAGCATTAATTTTCACGTTGATTGCAATTAGCAAAAAGGATAATCTCATTTTTTAGGCCTATTTAGCTTATCGAATCATATTTACGCAATCAACCAACCTTTTAACTACCTTTTATAGTTATTTAAAATCATATAGTTAAAAAATATTTAGCAAAATTTTCAAAATGGCGCAAGGCTACGTGAATAAACATAAACTTGCGATTTATCATTACGCATAAAGCGCGTGGTAAATTGGCGCTTTCGATTGCTTAAAGATACTTCTATCTTAGCTTTAAAATAATTGGATGTTACACCGAAAATCTTGTCTGCTTCGGTTTTGCTTGTAGCCTCCAAGGTGTCAAATGGTGCGACTTTCATCAACTCTCCCACATTGGCAAAGTGCTCCAGTTTTTCTTGTCGCGCTTTTAAAGCTGTTTGTATACTATTTACGTCTAATTTTTCATCTATGGCTGCCAAAACCATTGCAGGTGCTGTATTGACATTAATTCGTGTGGCAATATCAGGCAGTGCCGATATATATGGTGCGATTAAATCATACTTCTTTTCTTCAAAACCACGTACTTGTTTAAGTTCTTCAACACTGGCAAATTTTCGATTTGCAGCCAAATAAGGTTTAGGCAAACCTTGGTAATAACTTGTTTCAGCGCCTAAGGAACCTATCGTTTCATTATCTGGATCTTGCCAATCAATCACTGCTTGAACAGCATCAGCGGGTAAACCGACACGAACCAACAGTTTAGAAAAATATTTCTGTGCAGCATCGTTGGGCTTACCTTCATTGGTTAATAAACTGTTTAAATTGAATTTACCTGACTCATCTTCTAACACACCTGCAACATATCCATCTTCAACCGGAAATGCTGGCATTGGTTTTGCCCAAGTTTCCTGTAAATAATCTGCCTCTTTACTGTTTTCACTGTCTTGCACCAATATTTCAGAGTAAAACGCTTCTGCACTCTTTGCATAAAAAAGGGCTTGGCTTTGACGTTTTAAAAACCCTGTACTTTCATTGGTATAATTTTGACGTTTAGCAATCGTCGCGGCAATGATGGTTGCTAAAGCAACTATTACTAAAATCGTAATTAATGCGATACCCTTTTGCTGCTTCAATTGCATGATTGATTTACCTAAATTTAGTGATCCGCATCTACCACAATACTGATTTTAAATAGCTGGGCTGTTATTGATCAAATAGTCAGAATTGAGCAAACTAAAAATCCATTCATATTCTATATCACGAATCGTGACTTTGATTTTAATCCCACGTGGTAATTGCCCTTCATTTTTAATCATATCGTTTGGCCAGCGATCTAATTCAGTTGGATTTAAAGCATCAATACGATACTGATCCACATCTGCCAATAACACACTCGACAAAGGTTGTTCTGAATTATTTCGATTTAAATTTGAATATTTCAGACGGTAAAGTTTTTTCTCTTGTGGATTGTAAACATATTCAATTCGTTCATAGGGTGACAACCCTTGTTTAAGCGGATCGGTTACACCAGTTTTACTGAAAGATAGTTTTTGGTTATCTAAGCGTAAAGCGGGTTCAATTTCCTCACCATTTCTTGCAGAAATGGGAACAATTTGCAAAGTATCACGTTGAATCTGTTGATACGCGCCTTGTAATTGGCCTAAATTTTCCTCATGCATAACATTGCGATCTTTAACTTTTATCAAATAGTCAAATATTTTCCACCCCAATGCTGACAAAACAGCAAAGATTGCGATGGCCACCAAAAGTTCAATTAAGGTAAAGCCTGTGCTTTTCTGTGAATACACAGTTTGATTTTTTTTATGCTTGATTAGATTCATCATTATTTTTCTTTGATCGGATAATTAAAGAACACCATATTGGTAATCCCTGCTTCTACTTTACCCGTATCAGGATCAAAAAGGCTCACTTGCACATCTATTTTTTGTACATTTGGGCTCAGTGTAGTTTCTGCTTTTTTATCTACCTGCCAAGTTTCACCTTGTGTGGTGATTTGTTTGGATGACGTTCCTGACAGCCATTCACGATTAATCATCATCATCGAAATTTCGTTCTGTGCAACAAACTGAGCCTTGGTTCGTAAAATCGCATTGGCTGTCGACTGTGTATATTGCATAGCTACTTTGGTCAATGCCATTGCTGCGACTGCAAAAATCGCCAAAGCCACGACCACCTCAATTAAAGTAAAGCCTTTATTTTTCTTCATCTACCTTACCCAAATAATCAACTCGAATTACCTCACCCACTGGCTTTTGCTGATAATACATTTGAATTGTGACAGGTTTGACTTCACCATTTCCAAACCAAATCAATTTAGGTGCATTATTGCCCAAAAGTTCTGAGTTATTTGCATTTTGGAATTGATGATCTTCCGTTTCAATAGAAAATGAAACGTATTCTGGTAACGCTCTTTTAGGAAAGTCTGTCACTTCTTTCCATGGTTTATTGTCAACCACTCGGGTAGGTTGTTCGGCATCTTCATTTACTTGAATATATTCAATAACGCCATATTGTGCATCCGCAACATCTGTAGCATTGTGTAAATCGAGTGCATAAATACGCGCTTGATCATTGGCTTCACGATTAATCTGCTTTAAATCCAGCAACAACATCTCACGCGCTTGCATAGCTTTACGCTGATCTACACCATCAATATTTAAAATGATCAATGAGGCTATAATACTGATGATGACGATCACCACCATCACCTCAATTAAGGTAAAACCTCGCAATTTTTGAGATGATCGTAGATTTTTCATTGCAGCTAAGCAACCTGTTCTGAGGCTTGTGGATGTTTTGGCACAGCCAATGCCTGATCAATCAATGCGACACGCAAGGTATCTCGACAACCTAAATAACGCTGATAGAAGCTTGAATTCAGTATCGCGGCTCCACCATGAGTAATTGACCAAATTGAAGCCAAATAATCACGTACAGACATCAAACTTTGAATTGACTCTAGATAACTTTCAGTCATTCGAATAATGATACGTAAACGTTGTTTACGCACTTGATAAAGTTCACTAAATAAATGATGGATGCCTTGCCCAGTGGTGGATAATCGCTCTTCGATCTGATGGAATAACACTGCACGTTCAGGATGGTGTAAATGGTGCAACATAAAAAAAGCCAAATGCTCAGGAAATGCTTTTTCAGTATCACGAACCATTTCAAGTAACATACGTTCATTACGAATGATGAGCAATATATACAACTCATCCTTACTCTGAAAATGCTTATAAAGTGTTCCCTTGGCTAGATCTAGTTCTGCAGCAAGGGCATCCAATGTCATCCCCGCTTCACCATTTTCTAAAAGCAGTTGTTCAGCAACCTGAAAAATCAATGCTTCTCTTGCTCTAAACTGAGCCTGTCGATCCATCTTCACCCGATAAACTCTCTTGTTAATTCTATCCGTTAATAAATTGAGGCACTTCTATTGATTGCTTTTTAAAAATCAGTACTTTTCAATCACTTTTGTCGAAGCAGGTTTTCAAAATTTTGTGTCGTAATGAAAGCGATCTCTTCAAGCGTTTTATCATATACATCACTCAGCGCTTTGGCTACATAAGGAACATATTTTGGTTCATTAGGCTTTCCTCGATAAGGCATAGGTGCCAAATAAGGACTATCCGTTTCAATCAACAAGCGATCTAAAGGCACTTGCTTTGCTACATCTCTTAGATCTTGTGCGTTTTTAAATGAAACAATTCCAGAGAAGGAAATATAATAGCCACAATCTAAAACGGCCTTTGCAGTCTCCCAATCCTCTGTAAAACAATGCAAAATACCATGTGTTGATTTTTCAGCTCGAATAATATCTACAGTTTCATGTTTTGCTGAACGGGTATGGACAACTACAGGTTTTTTAACCTGTTGCGATGCGTGAATATGTCGTGCAAAACAGGCTTTTTGTTCAGTAATAAATTCTGTGCTATGAAAATAATCCAAGCCTGTTTCACCCAAGGCCCAAACTTTTTCAGCTTGCGCCAGATCAACCAGTTTTTCAACACTTGCTCGTTGCATCACAGCAGGATCTTCACATGGATGCACACCGACACTATAGCCTACATCTGAATGTCTTGCGGCAATTTCTGCAAGTGCGATATGGTCATCCAAATCTACAGAAATCCCCATAAATTTGGACACACCAGCATCTCTTGCTTGTTGTAATGCGGCATCGAGATCCCCAGCATAAGGTTCAAGATTTAACATGGTTAAATGGCAATGCGTATCAACAAACACAGAAATTCCTAAAAATTGAAAATTGGCTTACATTGTAAAGCTAGGACGGTCTAAAGACATACTGCCTGCGAGTAATTTTTCAGCTTCCATTTTGTAATAGATGCCTTTTTCACCAGTGAGTTGAATCGCAAAACCTTGTGGCTTAATTCCATTTTGCTTTTGCGAAATCCAAATCACTTTCCCTGTTAAAGGAATTTTCTGCGATTGATCCGGCAAACCTGCCAATACAAACACTTCATCTCCCATTTTTACAGGATTCTTTGACGGTACAAATAAACCACCACCTAAAATATAAGGCATATAACTGGCTTGTAAGGTTGCACGATCATTGATGTTAACTTGAATCAAACCGCCCATACGTGGTTGCATGATTATTCCCCCTGAATATTCAAATTTTATGTCACATTCATTAACTGAATCGACAATTGATCAATAATTAGATTTGTTTGTACATTTTGATCAACTTTTAGCTTCGATTGTTGTAAGTCTTGATAAATTGAGAATAAAGTTTGCAATTGATACTGCGCTGCAAGCTCATCTAACTCCAAATCTGAATTCTTTACAACTTGATTCAGCTTGACACAAATTATATCTGACAACAAGTATTCAAACATTTGTAAAAAATCATAAAAGCTCAGTTCTTTATTCCATTTTGAAGCAAACTGTAAAGGCATACTTTTCTGACTGACCAGTTTTTGCCAATCCTGTAAAAACTCCCCACGTCGGTTTAACCAATCTAGCTCAGCAAGCGCCAATGCTTGCAGTGGCATATTATTAGATAAATTCATCAACAAGTTAATTTTAGAATGCATTTCAGTTGGTAAATGCTGTTGCAAATATTGTTCTGAAAGCGTGGGGCTAATACGATCCATAGCAAAATGCTGTAATCGACTACGAATTGTTGCTGGGAGCTTTAGATAATGTTCCGCAAGTAAAATAATCTGTACCCGGTCACCTGGCTCTTCTAGCGTTTTTAATAATGCATTTGCAGAAGCAATGTTTAAAGCTTCTGCAGGTTCAATCACAATAACACGCCAACCATCTACTGTTTGCTGCACAAATGGTAGTAGATCACGGATCTTCTCGATCTTAATTTTCGCGTTTTGCTTCTTATTCTCTTCATCGGTCGTGATATTAACATAGTTAGGGTGGGTATCTGATTTGAGCCACTGACAACTTGTACACTCGCCACAAGCACCTTGAGGTGTTTTATTTAAACACAAAACCCATGACAAAAAATGTTGGGTAAATGCATGTTTACCACAACCGTTTTTACCATAGAACAATAAACCATGCCCTAATTTTGGAAAGCGACCTGTTAAGGTTTCCCATGTCTGTTGCTGCCAAGGATAAACCTGAGAATTAGAAGCATCCATGAATCAAAAACCTAAATACAAGTGAGGTAAAAACAAGTGACGCAAATTCAAACTATTCAAAAACCGCTGCATCTAAAATGTTTAAGCGATCTAAATCTTCTTGAGTATCGACACCTGGTGGTAAATTTACTTGTGCGATATCAATCGCAATACGATGTCCATTTTCTAAAACACGTAATTGCTCTAAGCTTTCCAATTGCTCCAAAACACCCATATCCCAACTGACATATTCCTGTAAAAGCTTGACACGATAAGCATATAAGCCCAAATGACGATAAGCATGTTGATGTAGCTTTTGCTCAGCCTGTTTAGCACCCTCTCGATCATAAGGAATTTGCGCACGACTGAAATAAAGCGCTTCTTTAAACTTTGACATCACTACTTTTACAATGCTGTCACGCTGAAACTCATCAAGCTGATGTATAGGCTCACATAAGGTCGACATTGAACAATCAGCTTTCTGCGCCAATAGCTCAGCAACTTGAATCACCAATTGTGCAGGCAACAACGGCTCATCACCCTGAACATTCACAATAATATCCTCAGCATCCCAACCTTTGATTCGAGCAACTTCACTTAAACGGTCTGTGCCCGAAGGATGATTCGGATCTGTCATCACAACATCCACACCTTCTGATCGACAAAGCGCTGCAATACGTGGATCATCTGTCGCTACACAAAGATCATCAAAACCCTGTACTTTTTTTGCTTGGTCGACCACACGTAAAATCATGGCTCGCCCATGAATTTCTAAAAGAGGTTTACCTGGAAGGCGTGAACTCGCAAAACGCGCAGGAATAACAATATGTTTCATCAAATTAACCTTGTATTAGATCAATACCAAGTTGAGTAAGTTGTTGGTTGAGTAATAGATAACATTCATCAGACAAGACCGCTCCAACTGGAACCACCCAAATCTCACGACTAAATGTAGAATGATTTTTCAATAAGGGTAAAAGCTTTACCGCATCTTTTTCAGTGGTGATAATGGGATTATTATCCTCAAACTGTAAATCATCAATTTCATAATCATAATGGTCTGGAAACTCATGACATTGAAATTGAGTTACACCTATACTTTCCAAGGTGTTATAAAAGCGTCGAGGAAAACCAATTCCAACGACTGCATAATAATCGAGTGTAGGATCAAACTGCTCAGATTGGTCAAAACTTGGATTTAATAGATAAGGTTCAGTCACCTCTAAATGCATATTCAGAGATGAATGTGGCTGATGGGCATGCTCAATCACGGTACCGTGTTTTAAACGACTCACAGGCTCGCGTAAATAACCTTCAGGAAGCAGCTTCTGATTTCCCAGCCCACGATTATTATCCAGCACAATCCATTCGATTTGACGCTCTAAAGCCCAATGCTGTAAACCATCATCACTAATGATTAAATCAAGTTCATAATATTGAAGGAGTAATTCAATATTTCTTTGGCGATTCGCACCCACCACCATGGGAACTTCTGTAGACTGAACAATTAAACAAGGTTCATCGCCTACTTGATCAGGCACAGAATCTAATGTAACCAGTGCTGGAAAAGGTCCTTGACCACCATAACCACGACTAATCACGCCAACACGCACATGGTTATGTTTCAAATGCTTCACCAACTGAATCAACAGTGGTGTCTTGCCACTCCCACCCACAGTAATATTTCCAATAATCATTACTGGGACAGGTGCTTTATAGGTTTTTTTTATACCTGTTTGATACAGCTGCTTATTTACCGTAAAACCGAACTGATATAACCATGATAATGGCCGCAATGCAATCAACCACTTGGACTGTTTATTCCAAGCATCTTGAATGATTTGCGCAATAGACATGTTGGGTTATTCCTCAAAGTTACGTTCATACAATTGATAGTAAGCGCCATGCTTCGCCAATAACTCAGTATGAGTACCTTGCTCTATGATACGCCCTTTATCCATAACCACAATCTTATCCGCTTTCTCAATCGTGGATAGACGGTGAGCGATCACAATCGTAGTTCTGTTTTGATCAAGCATCGCTTCATCAAAAGCTTTTTGAATAAAGTGTTCAGACTCATTGTCCAAAGCACTAGTGGCTTCATCAAGAATCAGAATCGGTGCATTTTTAAGGATTGCACGCGCAATGGCAATACGTTGACGTTGACCACCAGAAAGACTTAAGCCTTGCGCACCTAAAGGCGTGTCATAACCTTTAGGTAATTCCATAATAAAGTCATGTGCATAAGCTGCTTTAGCTGCTGCAATAATGGCTTCTTCAGATGCTTTTTCTAACTGACCATATGCAATATTTTCACGCACCGTTCGATCAAATAAAACAACTTGCTGGTTAACCATCGCAACTTGAGTACGTAAACAACTCAGTTCAATGTCTTTTATAGGCAACTGGTCTAAATAAATTTGCCCTGCACTAATCTCCTGAAAGCGCACCAACATATTCACCAATGAAGACTTACCCGCACCTGAACGCCCAACCAGAGCAATCGTTTGTCCAGCCTGGATCTCTAATGAAAAATCATCAATTGCTTTCACTTTATTTTTATATATCAAAGACACATGATCAAACTTGATATCACCCAATAATTTAGGTGTTAAATTTCCCGTATTCTCTTCTTGTGGTAAGTCTAGAACCTCAAATACAGAATATGCTGCCGCAATACCACGTTGTAATTTTTCATTAATATCAGTGAGGTTTTTAATAGGTTTAGCCAGCAACCCAGCTGCTGTAATATAAGCAACAAACTCTCCTGCAGAAGTATCACCTAGAATTTGTGGACGTAATGCCAGCCAAATAATGATACTCAGAGCAAAGGCCATGACCAATTGTACCAATGGACTATTTAAGTTTTGTACGACGACCATTTTCAAACCACGTTTTAAGTTTTCTTCTGAAGACTTATAAAAACGTTTTTGTTCACTTTCTTCGCCAGCAAAGCTCTTTACAACAGCATTACCGCTTATTGTTTCTTGAACAATATGATTCACATCCCCCATAGTGTTTTGCACTTGAATGGAGAGTTTACGCATACGTTTTGAAGCTTTACGCACCAACAAGCCAATAATTGGCATAAAAATAAAAATACATAAGGTCAAACGCCAATTGGTGTAAAGCAGATAACCCAATAAACCTAAAGCAATTGCACCATCACGAAGTAATATTTTTAATGATTCAGATGACGCTGCGGTTAACTGCTCTACGTTATACATAATTTTTGCAGTGATATGACCTGATGAATTATCCAAATAATACTGTGCTGGTAGTTTTAAAAGTTTGGCATAAACCTCTTGACGAATACTAAATACCAAACTTCTTGAGATGACTGCGGTAAAGTAGCCTCCCATAAACAACCCTAAGCCACGGAAAAAGATCAACAGGATAATCAGTGCAGGAAACCAATCAAGATCACCACGATTGCCACCCTGAATTGCATCAATTATATATTTAAGTAACTTCGCTACGGAGACTTCAGTTGCTGCATTTATGCCAAATCCAACAATAACGAGTAAGGCTGCCCCCCAATACGGCTTTAAATACGCCAAAAGACGGACATAGACCTTAAAATCCTGATTCACTAATTAATAACCTCGAGATGGAACTTTGGTACTGATATTGATGTTAACGAAACCTAGCTGTCCTGCAACATCCATCACTCGAATAACATCTTGATGGGTTGCTTTAGCATCTGCAGCAATCACAAACATCAGATCACGATTATCATTTGCTGCTTGCTTAATTGCAGTACTTAAATCAGCAGACTCTTTACTCGAAAGCGCCTGCCCATTTACTGCATAATGTCCTGCGGAGTCTACCATGACTTCAATTTTATTTTTGTATTCTTTTGGCGGAACACCATGTGCATCAGGCAAAGAAAGATTGATTCGACTTTGCTGATTAAACGTGGTGGTCAGTAACAAAATCACCAATATAAATAATAAGCAATCAATCAGTGGAGTAAGATTGATATGAATATCTTCAACTGTTTTGCGTCTAAATTTCATGAAACACCCCTAAAACGGATTTAACCAGCTTTCTTTTTTTCACTTTCAAGGTGCGTCTGAAAAAATAAGGCTGCATGAAATAAAGTCGACTGCTGCTCTAGTTCAGCCACATATTCCTGAACTAAACGCTGATAATAACGATAAGCAAATAGTGCAGGAATGGCGATAACCATACCAGCAGCTGTGGTAATTAATGCTTTAGATATCCCTGGAATCATCATGGTTGGATTGGCATTGGAACCCAAATCAATGACCAGAAAGGACTCGATAATCCCTATCACTGTACCCAACAAACCCAATAAAGGTGCAACAGCGCTCAATGTACCTAAAAAATTTATATTTTTTTCTAGATATCCAATTTCGCGGGAAGCTGTAGCTTCCATTTGAGCACGCGCAAACGCTTCACCTTGAGTATAAGCATCTATACCATCTTTAAAAATATAGCCTAATGCTGTTTGGCAAACAGTTTGATCTTGTTCCATTTCATCTAAAACATCGTCAACATTGCGACCTTTTTGCATTATAAGCGACTTAGGTAGAACTAAAGATCGTTTCAGCCGTATAAATCTCTCGATTGAAATCGCAACAGTAAAAATTGAACATAAAACCAATGGCAGCATTAACCAACCGCCGGCTTTAACAAGTTCCCACATCTTTAGTTCCCCAAATTAATTAAATCGCTTAAACATTATTGTTCTGGTAAACAGATATTTAAAATTCCATCTAACTCATCAAGCGAGTTATAACTGATGACCAGCTTGCCTTTACCCTGTTTGTTATAGTCTAATTTTACACTTGCACTAAAACGTTCTGACAATTTTTGGGTCAGTTGCTGTACATCAGGCGCAAGTGGATCTTTAGATTTTTCCTGCTTTGGCGTATTCCAATCACGCACCAACTGTTCGGTTTGACGTACAGACAAACTCTTATCAATCACAATTTTTGCAATTTGCAATTGATCTTTAGCTTTTAGGGTCAATATCGCACGAGCGTGCCCCATGTCTAATAAACCTTGTTGCATTAAATCTTTGATTTCATCTTCTAGGCTTAATAAACGCAATAAATTACTCACGGTAGTCCGTGCTTTACCTACAGTATCTGCAATTTCTTGATGACTCAAACCGAATTCTTCATGAAAGCGTTGTAATGCCAGTGCTTGATCAACTGGGTTTAAATCTTGGCGTTGAATATTCTCAATCAATGCCAGGGCAATCGCAACTTGATCGGTCAAATCACGTACAATTGCAGGAATTTCTGTCAAACCCGCCAATTGTGCCGCACGCCAACGACGTTCACCAGCTATAATTTCATATGGAGTTTCGTCATTTTCAATAGGACGAATTACAATCGGCTGCATTACACCATGTTTTTTAATTGATGCTGCAAGTTCTTGCAAATCTTGCTCACCAATAAAACGACGGGGTTGATAAGCGCCACGTTTTAATTGGGTTACATCCATCTGTTTTAATTGGCCATGATCCAATGCTTGAACTTCAAGTTGTAATTTTTCTTTTTGGATTGAACCTAATAACGCATCTAAGCCACGACCCTTTGCCAATCCTCTTTTTTTCACGGTCATGCTTTATTTCCTTTTTTCACTTTACTCTTTTTCAACATTTCAGCTGCTAAATTTAAATATGCAATTGCACCTTTAGAGCTTTTCTCAAAATAAATAATCGGCAATCCATGTGCTGGCGCTTCGGCCAACCTCACATTACGCGGAATCACTGTATCATAAAGTTTCTTACCAAAATACTGTTCTAATTCGGCAGAAACATCACGGGTGAGAGCATTACGCGCATCATACATTGTGCGAAGTACCCCAATAATTTCCAACTCAGGGTTTAAAGCTTGTTGAATTTTATCAATAGTCTGCGTCAGATCTGCCAATCCTTCTAATGCATAGTACTCACATTGCATTGGAATAATCACTGCATCCACTGCTGCTAAAGCATTGACCGTAATTAAACTCAAACTTGGCGCACAATCAACAATAATATAATCAAAGTCTTTTTCAATTTGCTGTAAAGCGTTACGCAAAATAAACTCACGTCCATCTTGCTCTGCAATTGCTAACTCAACACCTGCCAAATCACGATTTGAACCAAGCACTTTATAACCAACTTCGGCTTTACTAATTGCAGTTTCAATCGGTACTTCACCCAGAAGTACATCGGTGACAGAATACAACAAATCATTTTTTTGAATACCCGACCCCATTGTAGCATTACCCTGAGAGTCCATATCCACCAATAAAACACGCTTTTTCAACACTGCCAAAGAGGCAGCCAAATTCACGGCTGTCGTGGTTTTACCTACGCCACCTTTCTGGTTTGCGATAGCAATAATTTGAGCCATGGTAACCCCAACCCTTAGTCTGTTTTAAATCTGTTTTAATAAAAGTAAATGACGTTGTTCGTCCAACCGAGGTACATGCAATTCAATAATGTCACAACTCCACTTATCTTTTAAAGCATCAACCTCTTCAATGGGAATCAAACCTTTCATTGACGCAATGATACTGCCTTCATGCATATAAGGTTTTGAAGCTGTCACAAAATCTGTCAATGAAGCAAATGCACGACTGGTGATCACATCAAATTGCCCTAGATCATGGATACTATCTTCGTTTTCTACACGAGTCTGAACTGCGACAACATTTTTTAGTTTTAAATCTGCAATAAATTGTTTCAGAAAACGAATTTTCTTACCATTTGAATCCAACAAAACACATTGGCGTTCAGGTTGACACAGTGCAATGATCATCCCTGGCATGCCCCCGCCAGTACCAATATCGAGTAAACGACCAGCGGGTAAATCATTTAAAATACTTAAGCTATCCAATAAATGCTTAACCAACATTTCTTTTGGATCGCGAATCGCTGTTAAGTTATAAGCTTTGTTCCACAGGACGAGTGCATCTTGATATTGCAACAATAATCCTAATGCTTCATCACTAAGTTTTAAGCCAAGCTTTAGACTGCCTTGCTTTAACTCTTGAAAAAATGGATGCATGATCAAATAACATCTTTAAAAAATTAGCTGAAAGTATACCTATTTCTCGCCCGTGGAACAGTAGTTAACGATGAGTTAATACGCACTTAGGCCTATTTATTCGCACTTAAGTATACTCACCCTGTCTTATTTGCAAATCTAAGGCTGTTAAACGCTCAGGTGTACCAACATCAACCCACGCCGCTTGCATTTTCTCTGCCGAAATTTTACCGTCTAGCATGCCTTGTTTAAGCAAAGGTGCAAGTGGTCTTTTACCATGCTCCAGCCCATCAAACATTTTTGGATTGATCACAGCGATACCACTGTAAGTTAAATTTTCTCCTTGCTGATTTTGATCAAAGGTATAAGCACGACCATTTGCCAAGGTAAAATCACCTTGTGGATGTTGTTCAGGATTATTGACAAAAACCAAATGCGCAAGATCATCAGCAAGATCCATATTCAATAATGATGTAAAATCAAAAGTGGTCCATACATCGCCATTGACCAGAATAAAAGGTTGATCACCGAGAAGTGCTAAGGCATTGATAATCCCACCTGCGGTTTCCAAGCCCTCATCTTCACGCGTCCAGCGTATAGTCACACCAAATTGTGAGCCATCACCTAACGCACCGATCAGAATATCTGCCAACCATGCAGAGTTAATCACGATTTCAGTTACACCCATTTTTTTTAATTTTTCAATATGCCATACAATTAGTGCTTTGCCGCCCACTTCCAATAAAGGCTTTGGCTTATAGAGGGTCAAAGGTCGCATTCTATTGCCTAGACCAGCTGCTAAAATCATCGCTTTCATGCTGCAACCACCTCATATGCGCCATATTTTTCTTCAAATTTTGGCAAAACCCGTGCACGAATAAAACTCATGAACGGTTGTAATTCTGGGTAAGATTTTGACTCTTCCAATAAATACCACATGACACGAGGCAAGTCCTTGAGATAACCAGATTTACCGTCACGCTCAAACAAACGAACAAAAATACCTAAAATTTTGATATGGCGCTGAATTGCCATGAAGTCAGCATCTTGTTTGAATTGATCAAAATCACGATCTTGCTTCGCAGATTCTGGCAATAAGTCATAAAATACTTTAAACCACTCATACACACGCTCAGGACTCCACTGTACGTAGGCATCACGGGTAATCGAAATCAAGTCATAAGTGTCAGCACCAATCACTGCGTCTTGAAAATCAATCACACCTTGATCTTTCTCAGCTTCAAGAATCATCAGATTACGACTATGGAAATCACGATGTACGATTACTTGAGGTTGTGCCAAAGCAGCATTGGCAAGAATAGCAAAAGTTCGTTTAATTAATCCAAGCTCATCATCTGTTACTTGGATTGCTAATGATGGTAACAACCAATCTGTTAACAATTCCATTTCTGAGATCAGCTTTTCATAGGCATATGCGGGCAAGTGTGATGAATCAGCAAAAATAGATTGCAACTGCACCAACTGTTTAAAACTTTGTGCATAATGTGCATCTACCGTTTGATCATTCAATTGTGTAGATAGCAAGATATCGCCAAAATCTTCAAGCAACAATAAACCTTGATCTAAATCCTTGGCAACAATATGAGGTACACGCACCCCATTTGTGTCAAAGAACTCATCAATCGCAACAAAAGGACGACAATCTTCCTTCTCAGGAGGTGCATCCATAAGCATAAATGTTTTATTATTCAAGGTAATTCGTGCATAACGACGGAAACTCGCATCGCCTGCTAAAAAATTGATTTCAAATTGATCTGAACTGAGTACAGATGTTAACCATGTTTGTATCAATTGTTCACGTTGTGTATTCATTTGCAATTTAATCTAATTCAGGCTGAATTTTTGAAGTGCTAAGTGTAGCTACTTATCGACTTTTTCTCTATGATGCGACAATAATTAATTGCGATTAGCATATTTGGTTAATGAGACAAATGAAGCATCAGTTTAAATTTAATCCTTTAGCGACTGCTATTTTGACACTTCTTTGTGGAAGTTCAGTATCCAGCTATGCTGAATCGACAGACACTGTTTCTGAAGTTAATAATAAGCAACTGAATGCAGCCATCAAAGAAAGCTTTGCAGGGCAAAATTTCTTTGAACAATATTATGTGGACAAAAACTCGCCTGAAGCACAGGTACGTGATTTAAAAAATCCAAGCACGCGTTATTGTGAAGGTGTTTGGGTTACTCCTTTTAGCACCCAAGCTAAATCGACAAACCCAGAAGAAGCATCATCTGTGATTACCGCAGACAATGGTTATTACAATCCCAATGGTGACTCTTTCCTGTCTGGTGATGTGGTCATTGACCAATCTGGACGTATGATCCGTGCTGATGAAGTGACCATTGATAAAACACAAACTTTCGCCAAAGCGAAAGGCAATGTACAAATGGCACAAGGCGGTATCATCGCGCAAAGTGATCAAATCGATTACAATCTGAAAGATGAAACTGGTCAGTTAAATAATAGTTTCTATATTGCAGAATTGACCCACGCACATGGTCATGCAGAAAAAATAGAAAGAACTTCACCAACCAATATCGTTCTTGAAAATGCCACCTACACCACCTGCCCACCCGATGAAAAACCCACTTGGAAAATTCAGGCCAATAAAATTGAATTGGATCAAGATACGGGGCGTGGTGTAACGCGTGGCACCAAACTCTATGTTAAGGATGTGCCTGTACTCGCAGTTCCATATTTCAACTTCCCAATCGATGACCGCCGTACTACAGGGATTTTAAATCCTAGTTTCGGTTTTACTAATGATGGTGGCTTTGAACTCGCAGTTCCCGTTTATTTAAATTTGGCGCCCAACTATGATGCCACCATTACACCACGGCTGATAACTGATCGTGGTCTTATGGCTCAAGGTGAGTTTCGTTATTTAACTGAGAACTTTGGTGCTGGTAGCGTTTGGGGAAGTTATTTACCTTCTGACCGTGATTATAATGATGAAGATCGTAAAGACCTACATTTCCTACACAAGTGGGATATCACCAAACAATGGTCAACCAATTTAGAATACAATTATGTTTCTGATAAAGATTTTTTCTCGGATCTAGATAACAATCCAAACACACGAACAGAACTTAACCAACGCCGTGCTTGGGAACTCAATTACAATCACGGTATTCCAGGGTTAAAAGCTCAGCTTAAAGTTGAAGACTTCCAAACACTCGATAAAACCATCAAAGATGTTGATAAGCCATATGCCCGCCTACCGCAGTTTTTGCTCAATTATGTAGCTGGAAATCCACAAGGTTTGGAATACGAGTTTAATAACGACACTGCTTATTTCCAAAAAGACATCAATGATGCCGATTATAATAACCAGCCAAGTGGTACACGTTTATATAACCAATTTGCAACACGTTATAATTTCCGTAATCCATGGTCTTTTGTAATTCCAGAAGTTTCTGTACGTAGTTTAAATACCTTTTATGATCAAACTACTGTAGATCAACTTAACTTAAATAACCAAAGCCAAGATAGCAAAAATAAATCTGTTGTTGTTCCTCAATTTACCTTGGATACGGGTTTAACTTTCGAAAAGGACAGAAAATTCCTCCAGACCATTACACCTCGCGCTTTCTACGCCTATGCACCATATAAAAATCAAACAGGTTATCCAAACTTTGATTCAACAACAGCTTCTATTAGCTATGATCAATTGTTTAGCCCGTACCGTTTCTATGGACACGACCGCTTAGAAGACAATAACTTTTTATCGCTTGGTTTAAGCTATAGCTTGTTTGATACAGTGGGCTTAGAGCGTTTAAGAGCAAGTATCAGTCAAAGTTATTATTTTGATGATCGAAAAGTTACCTTACTCAACAATACAGATGATTTAGATAGAGAAAAACATACTGGTCCTGTGCTGAGCCTTTCTAGCCAACTTTCACAAAACTTCACACTGAGTACCAATTCAGCATGGATGTCAAATGGTGATAGCGCTCAACATGACTTCCAATTGTATTATACAGGGCAACGCGGAAACCTTTATAATGTTGGTTATTTTTATCGTAATAACCTCCCTGACCGTCAACGTGCATATGATCAAGCAGTTGCATCATTTATACAGCCTGTAAAAGACAACTGGCGTATTATGGGACATGTTCAATATGACCTTGACAACCATGTCGCACGCGAATATTTATTGGGTGTGAATTATGAATCTTGTTGTTGGGGAATTTCCGTCTATGGTCGCTCGTATTTTAATGATCTAGATGATGTTTCTCTTCCTGATACAAAGCCAAAACGCGCAGTGATGGCTGAGATCACACTAAAAGGACTTGGTGGTTTGAACAACAAGTTAAGTTCATTACTTGAAAATCGTATTTTAGGTTTTGATAAAGCTAATCAATCTTGGACACATTAATGAAGACGCAAAAATTTAAAAAATTATTTAAAGCATCAACCTTAGCTTTACTCATCTCCACCGCGGTATCAGTTTATGCTGCTCCGCAGGACCAAATCATAGCAATTGTTGGTTCTACAGCAATTTTAAAAAGTGATTTAGACCAAGGTGTTGCTGAAGCGACACATCGACTTCAGGCACAAAAGAAAGAAATCCCACCACAAAACATTCTGCAACAGCAAGTACTGAGTCAGCTCATCACCCATGATGCACAGCTTGAACAAGTGAAGAAGTATGGCTTAAAAGCAGATGAAAAAAGCTTAAATGAAGCCGTATTGAAAGTTGCCCAACAATCTGGTGCAAATTCTTTAGAAGCTTTTCAAAAAAAATTAGATGCTGTTGCGCCTGGTACTTATGAATTACTGCGTAACCGTGTTGCGGAAGATTTACTCATTCAACGATTGAGTCAACAACAAGTAATGTCTCGTATCAAGATCACTGACCTTGATGTTGAAAACTTCTTAAAATCACCTGAAGGTCAAGCTGCTGTTGGTAGTCAAGTTCATGTACTACATATGCGTATTTCAGGAGAAGCGCCAGCAAGCGAGTTAGAAAGTATTGCAAAAGCAGTCCGTACTGACTTAAAAGATAGCAATGACGTAAAAAGCTTAGAAAAGAAATTTACTACAGCACAAATCAAAGTCGATGGCGCTGATATGGGCTTTCGTCCGCTTTCAGACATTCCAACAGATCTTGCTGCACGTGTGACTACCCTTGAACCAGGTCAAACCACTGACTTAATTCCAGCAAAAGACGGGGTTCATGTTTTAAAATTATTAGAAAAAAAATCGAATGAACAAAAAGCATTGGTTTCACAGTTTAATACTCGTCATATTCTGATTAAAACATCAGAAGTTGTTAGCCCTGAAAATGCAAAGCAAACCATTGAAAGTATTTATAATCGCTTAAAAGCGGGTGATGATTTTGCTACGCTTGCTTCAACTTATTCAAATGATCCAGGTTCTGCTCGTGATGGCGGAAGTCTTGGCTGGGTAAGCCCTGGCATGATGGTTCCTGAATTTGATAAACTCATGCAGAGCTCGCCAGTCAATGAAATTAGCAAACCATTTCAAACTCAATTTGGCTGGCATATTCTTCAAGTCACAGGTACACGTCAACAAGATATGACTTCAGAATACCAAAAGCGTATGGCACGCCAAATTTTAGGCGAACGTCAATTCGAATCAGAATATGACGGCTGGCTAAGAGAGTTACGTGCAAATACTTACATTGAAATCAAAGATCCCAGCTTAGATCCAAAGAAAAATGAAAGTTAAGCCTGCGCTTAGTATTTAAATTAAAAAGCCAGTGTTCTACACTGGCTTTTTAATTTCAAAATCTTGGTTATCTTATTATTTCATAAATGGCTTGCATTGTTGATTAAAATTGAGCTGATGAAGCATGAAGCATGAAGCATGAAGCATGAAGCATGAAGCAAAGAGAATAGCGAGGCTATCTTCAGGTTTCATAACGTAAACCCAAGAAAATTTTAAACACAACCCCAAGCAAGAACAATGCGTGGCTTTATTTGCAGCGCAAGGACCAACGTTTTTACCATTACGTCGATACTCAGCGAAATGACGTTTACATCATTCAGAATGACTAAATTTCGTATCATCTAAAAACGGTGTAGGTGCAAACATAGATAAATTTCAACATAGTCTCATATTAAGAGAAGCCAATAAAAAAGAGACGCCAATTTGGCGTCTCTTTTACAATCGTTCTTGTTAAATCAAGAAATTAACGATTGTTTTCATCTTCTTGTGAATCTTCAAATTTTGTTTCGCCGCCAAAGTCAGTACCTTGACCGCCGAAGCCACCTTGACCACCGAAGCCACCTTGACCACCGAAGCCACCTTGGCTACCGAAACCACCTTGACCACCGAAACCGCCTTGTTGACCACCAAAGCCACCTTGTTGACCACCGAAGCCACCTTGACCACCAAAGCCACCTGCTTGACCGCCGAAGCCACCAGCTTGACCACCAAAGCCACCAGCAGCGCCTTGAGCACCAGCAGGAGCACCAGCAGGACGTGGATTACGTGCAGGTACAACAGTTGAAATAGCATGCTTATAAACCATTTGGCTTACTGTGTTTTTCAACAAAACAACATACTGGTCAAAAGATTCAATATGACCTTGTAATTTAATACCGTTTACAAGAAAAATAGAAACAGGAATACGTTCTTTACGGAGAGAATTTAAGAACGGATCTTGTAAAGTTTGACCTTTAGACATTTTATACTCCAAAAAAAATTAAAATCAGCGCAAAAACTACCTTTATTTTTCAATTAAAATTTATAAAAAAGGTAGTTGTTAAATTTTGCTTTATCCGTATAAGTTTCGCAAGTCTTCTTGTGCTTGGTTTATCGTAAAAAAAGTTTGAAAAGAGTGTGTTTCTTGCAAAGATCGTAACCAAGTGTATTGACGTTTTGCTAATTGTCGTGTTGCAAAAAGTGCTTTATCCTTCATTTGGCGCTCACTTTCTTGACTCAAATCACTGTTTTTTAAAAAATCTATCGCTTGTCTATATCCAACTGAGCGTGAAGAAGGTAAATTTTCTTCAAGATCGTATTTTTTCATAAGATTTTCAACCTCATTTAAAAATCCGATTTCCCACATTTTTTCCAAGCGTAACTCAATTCGCTTGTGCAGCTCAAGACGATCAGGCAATAAAGCATAATTATGAAAATGATAACGGTAAGGTTGATTCTTCGGTTGTTCTGCCTGTAGTTGAGTAATAGGACGACCAGTAATTTTATACACTTCTAAAGCACGAATGATTCGTTGCTTATCACTGACTTTAAATTTTTCACCTGCCAACACATCAACAGATTTTAATTCATCATACACCGATTGCCAGCCTTCCGTTTCACCTTTTAACTCAATCGCAGCACGAATCGCATAATCAGCACTCGGTAAATTTGTAGAGAGCCCCTCAAGTAACGCTTTAAAATATAGCATTGTACCGCCAACTAAAATAGGTGTTTTACCGCTTGCATGGATACCATCAATCAGTCGACAAGCATCCTCGACAAATTCAGCAGCAGAATAAACCTCAAGAGGCGTAATAATATCAATCAAATGATGCGGATAACGCTCCTGCTCTGCTTTAGTCGGCTTTGCTGTACCGATATCCATATCTTTATAGACCAAAGCAGAATCTACAGAAATGAGCTCATAATCCCCATGATCATACAATTCACATGCCAAAGCAGTTTTTCCGCTTGCGGTTGGTCCCATTAAATTGATGACTGGCAATTGATTTGACATGTACAACTACTCTCCTCGAGCAAATAATTTATCTAATTGGAGTAATGGAAATGCACGCCAAGTTGGTCGACCATGATTACACTGACTTGCAAATTCTGTATGTTCCATTTGTCGCAGCAAAGCATTCATTTCTGAAAGACTTAGCATTCGATGTGCGCGCACTGCGCCATGGCATGCCATTCCTGCTAAAATTTGATCACGCTTCTGTTGTAGTGCTTGAGCTTCATCATTTGGATCTAAATCATTGAGTAATTCAGGTACCAAGGATTCAAAATCTGCTTTATGTAAAATCGCAGGCACACCACGCACAATTACTTGATCATCACCATATTGATCAATTTCTAGACCTAAGCGCTCCAGCTGCGGTTTTAAATCATCAACACGAGTTGCTTGCATACGGGTAATTGAAATAATTTTAGGAATAAGCAACTGTTGTGAAGTCCAAAATTCAGGTTTATCCCATGCAGATTTCATTTGTTGAAGTAAAATACGTTCATGCGCTGCATGCATATCGACAATAATTAGACCTTCCGTGTTCTGTGCAAGAATATAAATCCCATGCAATTGCGCAATGGCGATTCCCAAGGGATATTCATCAACTTGATGGATCTGTTTATTTTGAGTTTCCTGCGCAGATCGCTCGTAAGATGCTTGATCTATTAAGCCTTGATCGGAATTTCCAGAGTCACGCAAAGGGGCTAAATAGCTTTTCAATGCGTTATTGAGTTGCTGACTACCACGATACTGCTGTTGCGGCTCATACTGAGAATAATTGACTGTTTGGGCTTGTGTATTACTAAAATCTGTTAGACCACTATTCTGTATAGCCCCATCTGAATTGCTTAGGCTACTTTGATCAACCACATGTTGCTCAGCGGTTGCATTTCGATGTAAATAAAACTGTTCTTGATAACGTGGCTGAGCTGGTAATAATTGATCTGCTATTGATCCATCCTGCTTCATTGCAGAAGATAAATCCGCAGTTGCAGTTTGAAATTGAGATAAGGTGTCTTTAGCAAAATGTCGTACAAACTCATGCACTTCACGTTGATTAAGGAAGCGAATTTCATGCTTGGTTGGATGCACATTCACATCAATATTTTCAGGATCTACTTCTAAAAATAGCAAATAGGCAGCATGTTGATGCCCATGCAAAATACCATCATAAGCCATCCGTAAAGCATGCGAAATGGTTTTATCTTTGACGATACGACCATTCACATAGACATATTGCAAATCGGCTTGTGCACGCGCATCTGAAGGATGTCCTAACCAACCTGATAAACGCATACTAATACTGTCTGCATCTATCCAATACGCATTTTCAGTGAATTGGCGACCTAATAATTGCTGTACCCGTTGAAATCTTAGCTCACCACTATCTGCAATCGGCAAATTAAGGCGAATATTGTCATTATGTTCTAAAACAAAGCAGATATCGAAATGCGTAAGTGCCATTCGACGTACAATTTCTTCAATATGACCAAATTCAGTACTTGGTTTCTTTAAAAATTTACGCCGCGCAGGCACATTAAAAAACAAATCCTGAATACGGATATGTGTACCTTGTTGGGTTGCTACTGCTTGAATATCTTGATGATCAAATGCTGTACCATTGACTTCAAGTTGATAACCTACACCCGAATCATCCTGACTACTGGTTAAGGTTAAACGCGAAACAGCGGCAATAGATGCAAGCGCCTCACCACGAAAGCCCAAACTCATAATTGCTTGTAAATCTTCAGCAGATTGAATTTTACTGGTCGCATGTCGAGTCACTGATAGCGCTAAATCTTCAGCATGAATACCTCGTCCATTGTCAATAATTTCAATCAGGGTACTTCCACCATTTGCTACGCGTATAATCAGCTCTGTCGCACCTGCATCTATCGAATTTTCAAGTAACTCTTTCACTACAGATGATGGGCGTTCAATCACCTCACCTGCAGCAATTTGGTTGGCAAGGGCTGGATCTAAACTTTGGATACGTCTTAAACTGATATCTTCACGTTGCATTCAATTAACCTAAAATATAAATAAATCAGAATATCTGGTTGGTTTAAAATGCTGAAAACATTGATCAACTCAACGCTTCAATCAATTCAGCAGAAACACTTTCAATCATCACTTCACGAGCAACTTCATCGTCTGTTTTTAAAATAGTAATCACATGATCTGCTTGTGGGATTTCATCAGCGCCTTTAGAGGGCCATTCAAATAAAAATAAAGCATTCTCGACTTCTAAATAATCTCGAATACCCATTAGTTCGAGTTCATAAGGATCATTTAGACGGTACAAGTCAAAATGAAAGACATCTTTCACATTGATCTTGTAAGGTTCTACCAATGTATATGTGGGACTTTTCACCGCACCTTGATGCCCTAAACTTTGCAACCAATAACGTGTGAGTGTGGTTTTTCCCGCACCTAAGTCACCGATTAAATAAATTACGCCTTTTGCAATATGTTGAGCGAGCTTTTGTGCCAACATTTGGGTGTCTTGTTCATTGCTCAGAGTTAATTTATATGAATATTGCATAACGCTCACGATATGATTCAAACTAGACAATATGATAGCATTGCGTGACTTTAAAACCTATGTTGCATTGTTTAGAAATCATGTTTTGATACTTTCCAACACGCTTAGACAACTCACTTTAAACTTATCTGCATAAAAAATACGCTTATGAAACCCGTCACCCTTGTTTCAGAATATCAACCGCCAATGAGAGATGGTGTAACAGCTTCAAAAGTTTATCTCCCTAAATTAGAAAATTTACCTACAAATTTATTCAGTTATTTATGTAACCATTTTCCGCATATTTCAACCAATGAATGGCAACAACGTTTTGAAGATCAACTCATCTTGGATATGCATGGTCAAGTATTAACAATAGATCATCCCTATCTAGCGAATACTCATCTTTACTATTATCGATTTCTAACGCATGAGATTTATGTGCCTTTTCAAGAAAGTATATTATTTGAAAATGAGGACTTCATTGCCGTAGATAAACCTCATTTTTTGACCATCAGTCCCTCAGGCCAATATATACAAGAAACATTATTAGTCCGTTTAAAAAAAACGATAAATAATCCTAACTTAACCCCCATCCATCGTTTAGATCGTGAAACTGCTGGCATTGTATTGTTTTCTAAATGCCCACAAACACGTGGTCTATATCAACAAATGTTTGCACAACGGCAAGTCAATAAAACCTATCAAGCAATTGCAAAATTTGATTCTGAGTTAAGCTTTCCACGTTCTGTAGATTTAAGAATGGAAAAGGGCGAACCTTTTTACACCATGAAAGTTGTTGATGGAAAATCAAACTCATATACCGAAATTGATCTCATTGAACATAATCAAATTTGGGCAAAATACTTACTTAAGCCATCAACGGGTAAACAGCATCAATTACGGGTACATTTAAATTGGTTAAATATTCCAATTAAAAATGACCCCTTTTATCCGCGGGTTCAACATAAAGATGCTGCTGATTTTTCACAACCTTTGCAGCTTTTAGCCAAAAAAATTCAGTTTCTTGACCCGATTAGACAAGTAGAATATTGCTTCTGTTCTAACTATGAATTGACACTGTAATTTTGACGTAATGACAAATATATGACTTTTTGGCGATTAAGCATTGAAATTCCGAAAGCTTTGATTAAAATAAGCATTCAAACTCTAATTTTGTTTGGTCACTATTCATGAGAAAAACCGAAGTCTATCAAGTACGTCTTGATTCACAAGAAAAAAAACTAGCATTTGCTGTTTTTAAACAATTGGGGATTACGCCTGCACAAGCAGTTCGACTGTTTTTTAAACAAGTTGTCATCACAAAATCCATCCCTTTCGCTATAGAAAATCAAAATATCAATATGGATCAGTTACTCAAGCTGAGAAAACTTAAGCAAGACCAACAAAACGGGCAACTCAATTCATCTGTTGATTTAAATGATGACGATGAAGATCTATTTGCAGAGTTAAATGCCATCTTGGGTGAAAGTGACAAAAAATAACACTGTCGCATTTTTAAACAAATAATTAAGTTTACTTTTCTATTTTTTGGTTATGCTCTTTTGCAAAGATAAAAATCATTGCAAGGAGTAATAAATGATCGTTAGACGAGCGACCAAAGAAGATTTAAATCAACTTGCTACTTTATTTGATGAATATCGCCAATTTTACGGCGCATCTTCCAATATCCAACAGTCCTTTAATTTTTTAAAACAACGTTTTGAAAATAAAGAAAGTGTAATCTTCATCCATGTCAAAGATGATGTTTTTACAGGCTTTGTGTTGTTATACCAAGGCTTTTCATCTGTTTCTTGTTCAAAGTACTATATTTTAGATGATGTTTATGTAACACCTGTTTTTCGTCGACAAGGTTCTGCCAAGCAACTGATTGATACTGCAATTCTTTTTGCACGTCATGAAGATGCGCAACGAATCAGTTTAGAAACCCAGAAAAACAATTACCATTCACATCAGCTCTATGAGCAAATGGGTTTTGTTAAAGACAATGAATTCCAGACATTTCATTGTTTTCTTAAGTAATTTGTACTATACAATTTTTAATCAATTCAATACAGGTTTCAACATCTTTGCGAATTTAAGTACATTGGGTATCGTGTCCTGTGAAATAGGAAAGACCACAGCACAGGATTTTTTACTATCCAATACTGTACTTTCATGTCCTAAATAACACTTTAATTTGAGCAATTTTATCAAATTCTTTTTGATTCACTTTAACCACAACTTTACGAAAAGAATGTTCTAACCAATTTTTATAACTTTCGGCATCAGCATCTTGAACAAATTGTAAATGCGCAGCCAAAACTGCATGCGCAACAAGAGTTGGAACCATAAAGTCTGGCATTTTATCTAAAACAGCAATAAAGAGCTTTAAAGCCATGATCAAATCACTATTTGTTCATTTTGACTATTTCTAGCAGCATTCACCTGATCTTCTGTCAAATAAACCCACTCGCCTTCAACCAATTCTTTAAGTGCTAATTGTCCGACTTGTGCACGATGCAAGCTTTCAACCCTATTACCCACTGCAGCTAACATCCGTTTGACTTGATGATAAACCCCTTGGTGTACAGTCATTTGTAATGCATATTCAGCCAAGCGCTGTACATCTGTTGCTGCAAATGTACCTTTTTCATTGCGTAATTCTACACCCTGTTCAAGTTGTTGAATCTGATCATCTGTAATTGGATCTGCTGTTTGTATTTGATAAACTTTAGCCACGTGCTTTTTAGGATGAGTCAATGCTTGCAAAAACTGCCCATCATCCGTGAGTAGCAATAGACCCGTCGTGTCCTGATCTAAACGACCAACAGTTTGTAAACCACGGTTCATAAGTACATCATCGAATAAATCAAAAACACTAAAATGGTGTGTTGATTGATGGGAACATTCGTAATCCTGCGGTTTATTTAAGGCAATATAGACTTTTTCACGGTATTTAAATGTTTCGGTATAGACTGAAAATACTAGATTTTGGGTATCAAGCTTAAATTTAGGGTCTGTAACGACCTCGTTTTGGATTTGAATTGCACCATTTTTGATGAGTTGTTGGCAATGCTTACGTGAACCAAAGCCTTGTGATTGCAACATTTTTTCCAAGAACATAAATCAATACCTTAAAAATTCACGATACATTTTAAAGTATCGTGAATTGAAACCCAAACAACATTCAGGCTTTTTTAGCCTTATTGATTAATCAATATATGCTTTTATCAAGTATTAAAGATAAATGACTTATGTACAGCAACACCCGCCAGTGCTCCATCTGCAACTGAGAAAGCAACTGAACCACCTGAACGGGTGATATCACCACAAGCATATATCCCTTTAAGATTGGTTTCTTTGATGGCTGTGGTTTGAATGGCTTCGCTATATTCATTTACATCAAGCGCTACACCCAGTTTTTTGATCCAAGGGGCATTGATGCGCATAAAAGTGGAAATGAATAATCCATCTAATTGAACCTGCTCACCATCTTCCAAGACTAAATCACAATGATTGTGTATTTTAAGAATTTTGCGGGTATTTAATTTCACATTTCTTTGTTTAAGCTGTTTAAGTATGACGGGATCTAATTCAGCTTGTGAAATTGCATCATTTAAAAATAAAGTGGTATTGCCCCAGTCGGGTAACATCAGTGCCATATGGATCGAATGTAAACCTGAACATAACATTCCAAGTGTTCCAAGATTTAACTCATAGCCATCACAATATGGACAATGAAAAATGCTTTTCCCCCACCGTTCTGCTAAACCATCAATTTCAGGTAAATCATCTTTAACGCCTGTAGCAATAATTATTTTTTTGACTTTAATGATTGTACAGGTCTCATCAGCTTGATCTATTTGAATTTCATATTGCTGCCCGACAGCTCTCACATCGGTGACTGATGCGTTAATACATGACAAAGTTTGATATTTATCTAACTGTAATTTTGCATCTCGAATAATTGTTGCTGGCGTATTGCCATCTTGGGTTAAGAAATTATGCGAATGTTCAGCAAAACGATTACGACGCATGCCTGCATCAATCATTAACACTTTTTTTCTAGCACGAAGCAATGGTAATGCTGCTGATAAACCTGCATAACTCCCACCAATAATTACGACGTCATAATTCATTTTCAACACCAATAAGTAACTTTTAAAGTTACTATATTGAGTTATTTTTATAATTGCAACTTTTAATGTTACAATTAGAAAAAGAACATTGACTTAAAACTATGCGTAAAGACAGTAAGCTTTCTCGAATGTTGCATGTGCTATTACATATGGCACGTGAAAAAAAACCGTTCACCTCTGAACAAATTTCAATCATGTTAGACACCAATCCTGTCGTAGTGCGTCGTACCATGTCTGGTTTAAAAAAAGCAGGCTTTGTTCATGCAGACAAAGGCCCTGGTGGTGGCTGGACTTTAGTGCAAACCTTAGAACAAATATCATTATTTGATATTTATCAGGCTGTTGGAGAACCTACTATTTTTGCGATTGGCAATGAACAAGAAACACCCAACTGTCTGGTTGAATTGGTGGTAAATAAGGCTTTAAACCAAGCTATGCAAGAGGCACAAAACATTTTAATACAACAGCTTAAATCAACAAATCTGTCTAAACTAGCACAAGACTTTGAGTATGAATGGAATTTATTGGGTGCTGAAACTCAAAAATTTATTGTCCATTAAATCCGCATTCAGCTGAATTTAAATGTAACTCATCGCCTGACAAGACAAATTCACATGCTGCTTTTCAGTATAATGGGGCGATATATTAATTTTTAATGATGAATATTGATGAGTTTTTCTAGTCTAGACCTAAATTTAATTGTGCTTCTTGTTTTATTGGTCTGCGGCATTTTCAGTCACAATACTGCGGTCACCATTGCAGCTGGGATTTTGATCGTCTTTAGAATCACACCGTTAAGTGAATTTTTCCCATTATTACAGACCCACGGTTTAGAAGTAGGCGTTATTATTTTAACTATTGGTGTGCTTACTCCAATTGCCAGTGGCAAAATCCCTGGTGATGTCATTTTAAAATCATTTATGCACTGGAAATCATTAACAGCTATTGCGATTGGTTTATTAGTTGCATGGTTAGGTGGCCGTGGAGTTTCCTTAATGACCAGCCAACCCAATGTCGTTGCAGGTTTATTGATTGGAACTGTCGCTGGAGTTGCTCTGCTCAGAGGTGTACCTGTGGGTCCCTTGATTGCTGCAGGAATTCTATCTTTACTGATTGGAAAAACTTAAAGTATTTTAAAATATACTCTCTTTACCCTGATCTGATAGTTTCGAGATTTGCTTAAAACTATCAGGTTAAGTTAGAGCTACATTCAATTCATAAAATTGATAAATGCTTATACATAACGATTGGCAGATACTCTTAATGCATATGATCCACATAAATGATATTAAACAAACCTAAACTATACTAAAATTTATTTCAAATTAAAGATTTTAAATCTCAAGTGTTTAGATTGATGATTTTTCTAGAACGTTTATGTTCATACATTTTAAGGTCTGCAAATTCAATCAACTTATTGAGTTCAATGCCATCTTCAGGAAATAAAGCCAGACCTACACTTGCACCCATAGTCAATTTGACGTTTTCAAATACAAATGGTAATCCACATGCTTCAACAATACGATTCATGACTTTTTTTGCCAACTGTTGATCGCCAAGACTGCTTAAAATCACTGCAAACTCATCGCCCCCCAAACGTGCAACCAAATCATCGTGTCGCGTAGTATTGACAATACGTTTACCAATTTCCTTTAATGCCTCATCACCTAAACGGTGTCCATATTGATCATTGATTGGTTTCAAGCCATCCATATCAATGATCAAAATCCCAAGTAGTTTTTGTGTACGTTTCGCTTTTTCAACACCTTGTCTTAGACAATCAAGAAACAAAGCACGATTGGCAAGTCCTGTTAACTGATCCTGTGTGGCAAGTTTATAGAGTTCTTGGGCACCAAACTTACTAGCATGATACATTGCAGCAGCAATCAGTTCAGACATGAGAGTAAGTAAATTTATATCACTTTCTTTAAAAGCATTTACGCGTTCTGAATAAATTTTTAATACACCAATCGGTTCATCACAATGAATTAGTGGTACAACAGCCATAGAACGCAGCCCAACCCGTCTACATGCTTCACGATCTACACGCGCATCAGTTTCACTATCTTTACAATACAAAGTCGTATTCTGCGCGATACAGAGCCCTGAAAGGCTAGAGCCCATCTTTAATCGTAGGCCTAGAAATTGATTAGCGCCATTTGAAACGGCACGATAAACCATATCACCTTCTTCAGCGAGCTCTACAATTGCACCTTTTGCATGGGTAATCAATTGAACTTGCTCTGCCACTAAAGTCATGACAGCATTGATATCTAAGCCTAATTTTGCAATTGCTGTCTGCGTCTGAATCACTGACAGTAATTGTTTTGAGGTTGGTTGTTTCGTTTTAGACATACATCATCCTAGACGAGGGTGATCCAATTTAAGTATATAAGGTCAAACTCTACATTGATGAAATAAGTATGAGTGCCTACTAGCGCTAGCTTCATTTCAAAGCCTGAATAAGTAAATTATTATCAAGCACAGAGTTTATGACATACATATTATGATGATTCATATTTAAAGTATATTACTGTGTTCATTAAATTTTTGAGTAAAATTCAATCCATTACATCTTTTAAGCTTTAATTTAACTCAAACATTCAATCACTCATCTAATCATTTTTGAAAGTTTAAAGTCTTAAATAGAAAATCTTAGTCTAAATCAAGATTTACCACCCCAATATAGATCTTATAAAACTGTTTCATATTCAAATGAGTAATGAGTAATGAGTAATGAGTAATGAGTAATGAGTAATGAGTAATGAGTAATGAGTAATGAGTAATGAGTAATGAGTAATGAGTAATGAGTAATGAG
>NZ_JBIMCW010000009.1:0-147522 GCF_048552295.1 Acinetobacter legionensis | reverse complement strand
GACCAGCTACCACAACAAAATAAGGTAGCTTAACTAGAGCAGAGTATCACTTATAAATAAGCTTTTAGTTGTTCAAACATGTGGGACCACCTCTGAACAGTTACAATTGCGAGATATAAATGGTGAGCCTTATGCCAATCTTGAATATTTAGTTACTTTTGATGATGGCTCAACTTGTAAAGATGTTACTGATGATAAAGGTAATACAAAAAGGTTGAAAACAAATGGTGCTGTAAAAATTATTTCTGTTGATTTAATCGTCAATAGTAGTTGGACTGAATCTTGTTTTTGCGGGGAATAGAGTATGGATTTTAAAATTGTCCCTGATTTACATTTGCCCGAAGTTCCTGGATTTAAATTACCTAATATGCCTGAAATACCTTCAGGTAAGTCAGTAATTAGATTTATCACAGATAATCTTATAACAAATACAATTGCAGACTCTAAATAATTATTAGAGAAGATAAGTCTAAAAATTATCGGTCTTTAACATCAGGTGAGATAGCAATATGTCAAAAGATCTTTCGTGACTCAATCAACTATAAAAATGTCAAAGTTATTAATAGTGCAATTTTACCCAAACAGGATGTTCGTGTTACACCATATGGAAGTCCTCATTACCCTGATAATTTAACGGGTTCGGATGTATACCAGTCTGATTTTTCTAATCCAAAGTTTAAAGGTAATACAAATGTTGGTAATGGCCGTGATTTAACAATAGTATCAAGAATGACGTTTATTCATGAAATGACACATGTGTGGCAATACCAAAAAGGGCTTAATCTGAGTAAAAGAGGTATCATTTTACAACCTTTAGATAGGCTGATTCCTGATAGTATTTATGATGCATATTCATATCAATTAAAATATGGCTCAAAATTTAATGATTTTAATTTTGAGCAACAAGCAACTATCGTTTCTGACTATTTTAGAATTCTATCAGGTTTTAATGAGGCTAATTTTAGTTCATATTGGAGAAAATATTCTAATCCATTTTGGAGGCAATATATTCAGGACTTAATGCTACCAATAATGAATAATCCTAAAGACTTTAAGCTCAAGGGGACTCTATTAGATAATCCAATGACTATAGCTTCTAATTTATATTTTATAGTGAGATAAAATGAAAAAAACAGCATTATTTTTATCTATTGTATTACTCTTGCTAAATGGTTGTAAGAAAAAATATGAAGATAACTTTGAATATAAGATAGTGAACAAAAAAATATGTGCTGTAAAGAATAGAGTAGTGGAGAAAGCAAATCATATAAATTGGTTATTTCTGGAGGTTCGGAATTCTTTGGGTGATGTTGTGAGTGGAAATTTGCAGGTTGATAAAAACACTAAAGAGTACCTTTTTTGCTCAGATTTGAATGAATTTAAAAAAGAGGTTGGAGAAGGGTTTATACAGTCAGATATTTCAATTGAATTAGATAATACTTCATCTGTACAAGAATATAATTTCAGGAATTATTCTTGTATTTTTGCAGACTCAGTAAAATTAAACTTATCTCAACGTGATTCATCTAAAAGCTGTACCTGAAAAAACCTAATATGTATGTACGAAGATATGAGTTTTATAATCTTTATTTAAACGTAAATTTTTGATCTGTTTGTCGTTGGAGATTTACCAAATAAAAAACCCGCCTAAGCGGGTTTTGCAACTCAATCGAGTTTAAGCATTTTCACGAGCAATCGCACGGTAACCAATATCTTTGCGGTATTGGACACCATCAAAAGTCACTCTTTGGCAAAGTTCCAAGGCTTTTGCTTGCGCTTCACCAATTGTGTTGCCTAACGCTGTAACGCAAAGTACACGACCGCCAGCAGTCACTACATCACCATTGGCATTATTTGCTGTACCTGCATGGAAAACTTTAGCATCTGTCATTTGGGTATCTAAACCCAAAATCACGTCATCTTTGCTCGAAGTTTCAGGATAGCCTTTAGATGCAAGCACAATACCAACAGTTTTACGCTCATCCCATTCAGCTTCAGCGGGTAAGTTACCTGCAATACCAGCTTCTACTAAATCAACCAAAGAAGATTTTAAGCGCATCATGATCGGTTGAGTTTCAGGGTCACCAAAGCGGCAGTTAAACTCAATGACACGAGGTTGCCCTTGCTCATCAATCATCAAGCCAGCATACAAGAAACCAGTGTAAGTATGACCATCAGCTTTCATACCATCTACGGTTGGACGCATAACTTCTTTCATGACTCTGTCAAAAACATCTGCAGTCACTACAGGGGCAGGGGAATATGCACCCATACCACCCGTATTTGGACCTTGGTCAGCTTCAAAAATACGTTTATGGTCTTGTGAAGTTGCCATAGGAAGGATGTTGTCACCATCAATCATACATATGAAAGATGCTTCCTCACCATCAAGGAATTCTTCAATAACAACACGCGAACCTGCATCACCAAATTTATTGCCTGCAAGCATGTCATCAATTGCATCAAACGCTTCTTGATTGGTCATCGCTACAATGACGCCTTTACCCGCAGCAAGGCCGTCTGCCTTAATTACAATTGGTGCGCCATTTTTTTCTACGAATGCTTTGGCTGTTTCCACTTCGGTGAATACATCATAGAATGCTGTAGGAATGTGATGACGTTTTAAAAAGTGTTTGGCGAAAGCTTTAGAGCCTTCAAGTTGTGCTGCAAATTGGGTTGGCCCCCAAATTTTAAGGCCAGCTGCTCGTCCTGCATCAACTACCCCATTTACAAGCGGTGCTTCAGGACCAACAATAATGAGATCAACGGCATTATTTTTTGCAAAGTCGATAATGGCAGGGTTGTTGAGAATATCTAAAGCAACATTTTCACATTTATGTTCAGTTGCTGTACCCGCATTTCCTGGTGCAACAAAAACTTTAGTGACTTGATCGTCTTGCGCAATTTTCCATGCCAATGCATGTTCACGACCACCACTACCCAAAACTAATATGTTCATCTTATGTATCCTTTTTTAATCCCTCCCAACCTCCCTTTATACAGGATGGGGTATCACGAATTTAAAGAGTCCTGTAGTTCGTGACAAGTCCCTCTTATGAAAGAGGGACTTAGGGGGATTTTTAAATAATGATTTATGGTGAATTAGTGACGGAAATGACGCATACCCGTGAAGACCATTGCAATACCTGCTTCATCTGCTGCTGCAATTGTTTCTTCATCACGCATTGAACCACCCGGTTGGATAATACATTTGATACCTGCTTTTGCAGCATTATCAATGCCATCACGGAATGGGAAGAATGCATCAGATGCCATAACAGCACCTTCAACCACTAAACCTGCATGTTCAGCTTTGATCGCTGCGATACGTGCAGAGTTTACACGGCTCATTTGGCCAGCACCGACACCAATGGTTTGACGGCCTTTAGCATAAACAATAGCATTGGATTTAACGTATTTGGCAACTTTCCAAGCAAAGATTAAATCATCAATTTCTGCTTCAGTAGGAGCACGCTTAGTTACTACTTTAAGATCATCTTTGGTGATCATACCGAGGTCTTGGTCTTGAACCAATAAACCGCCATTGACACGTTTATAATCGTATTGTGAAGCACGTTCATCAATTTTAGGAAGTTCGCCACATACCAGTACACGAACGTTTTTCTTTGCGCCAGTCACTTCAAGTACACCATCGGCAATACTTGGTGCAATAATCACTTCAACAAATTGACGGTCAACAATTGCTTGAGCTGTAGCAACATCTAACTCACGGTTAAATGCAATGATGCCACCAAATGCTGATTCTGGATCAGTTGCATAAGCAAGATCGTATGCAGCCTTAAGACCATCTAACGATACTGCAACACCACATGGATTTGCATGTTTAACGATGACACACGCTGGTTTTGCAAATGATTTGACACATTCAAGTGCTGCATCTGTATCCGCGATATTGTTATAAGAAAGTTCTTTACCTTGTAACTGCTTAGCAGTTGAAACCGATGCTTCAGTTGCAGTCGATTCTACATAGAAAGCAGCGGATTGATGTGGATTTTCACCATAACGAAGATCTTGTACTTTATTTAACTGGGTATTGAAAGTACGGGCAAATTTGTCAGCTTGACCTTCTTCTTTACCAACACGTGCACCGAGGTAAGAAGCAATCATGCCGTCATACTGGGCAGTATGTTCAAATGCTTTAACCGCTAAATCGAAACGAGTCGCATAAGATAAAGCACCATCCGCTTTAAGTTCTGCAATTACAGTTTTATAATCAGTCGCATTTACGATGATCCCCACAGAAGCATGGTTCTTCGCAGCTGCACGAACCATTGTTGGGCCACCAATGTCAATATTTTCAATTGCATCTGCAAGCGAGCAGTCTGGTTTAGCAACAGTAGCAGCAAAAGGATAAAGGTTTACGACAACAAGATCGATTGCATCGATGTTGTGTTCAGCCATGACAGCTTCGTCTAGACCACGACGAGCCAAAATGCCTCCATGAATTTTAGGATGCAGTGTTTTTACACGACCATCCATCATTTCTGGGAAGCCTGTGTGCTCTGAAACTTCAACTACAGCCACATTGTTGTCTTTAAGCAACTTATATGTACCGCCAGTAGATAAAATTTCCACCCCAAGAGCAACAAGGTTCTGGGCAAATTCAACGATCCCGGTTTTATCAGAAACAGAGATTAAAGCGCGTTTAATAGTCATGATCTTCGTCAACAGTTTTTAAGTCTAGAGATTGAACAGGTAGGCAAAATATAGGTAAAAAAAATGCCCACGCAAGCCGTGAGCATTTTATCATTTATTCACTCATTAAACCGTGAGCTTTTAACTTTTTGCGTAAAGTGCCACGGTTCAGTCCGAGAATCTCAGCAGCGCGAGTCTGATTCCCGCGTGTGTATTCTAAGACAACAGATAAAAGAGGTTTCTCCATTTCTGCTAGCACCATGTCGTACACTTGTGATGGTTGCTCACCTTGCAATTGTGCAAAATAGTGACGAACTGCGCGATCTACGTGAATACGAAGAGCGACGTCAGATTGTGCAGTAAAAATAGGAGATTTGCTATTCATGCGAGTTAATCCGAAAATCAAAATATTACTTGGGTAAAGTAATATATAAATGTGGTCTAAAAAAATCTGAGCTCCGTTTTAGATCCTAAAACGGTTGGCTCTAAAACAAGAACAATTAGCTTGCCACAAATCGTCGAGTTGAGTGAAAAATAAGCGTAACAATAGATTAATATTTGTTACAACACTCTTTTAAACAAAAAAATGTTCTACTTGCGCGATATTGGATATAAAGCACATAACAAAACAGTATTTTTTTTGAAAAAATGCGAGGAGTTTGCAGGACAAAGCTTTCGTGGCGCGTATGATACCATTGTCTAAGAAAAAATGAGCAAGAAAACTACATTTTTTTTCATTTTTTTATAATTTTTTTTAATTTTAAGGGTGAATAATGTCTAATTGGTACTGATCAAAACTTTTTCTTGGCTCTGTAACAACAAATTTAAAAGGATATGGGCTATTTTGAGGAATACGCTTAATTCCAACTAAACTTTCAATCAGATATTGCTCAGGTGTAATCACATGCGTAGCTATGACCTTATTTTGAGTTTTTAAAGTTACTCTTATTAGGGGTAATTCTAAGCTTTTAGAATATTGGTTATTGAGTTGACCTGAAAATTGAGTCTCCTGTCTATCAAGTGCTTTAACTTTAAGGTGACTAATCACAATTTGTTTATAGCGTTGATCAACAGTATCACACTGTAAGATGGCACAGGTTTGAGTAAAGACAGTATTCAAAAACGGATAACGATCAGTTAAGTTTGGATTAAACCAAAGGATTTGAAATAATAAAATGCTGAGTAGGGCAAGATTAATCATGCTCCACGCCAGATAGTAAAACTTACTTTTTGTTTTGATCAAATGTTGCCCGTGGTTATTTAAACCTTGTGATAGATTTAAGCTGGGAATGTTGTTGACTGGTTCATTGTTAAAATAATTCAAATTATTTAAATAAGTTCTTAAATCAATATTGGAGTTTTCAATTTTACGATTAAAAATATCTAAGACATTGGTTTCTATTTGACGTTTCGTCGTCATGAGGTTTTGTACCTCATTCTGCACTGGCGTATCAGGATTGCCCCTTGGTTGAGTAGGCTGGCTGTTTTGTAGATGAATTAATGCATTAAAATTATGTGAACATTTTGGACAACAAACCATACCCTGCGCAACGGTGAGTTGCGTAACTGATACTTTATAAATTGAAGCACAATTTGGGCATCGGGTTTGTTTTTCAGTCATAAATACTTATATTTTCATAGATTAAACAGCCTTACGTGACCCAGAAATTCTGCACCAGGTTTCTTCACGTTTCTCGACTTCTACTATATCAAAAAATTCAGAATAAATACTGGAAACATCAGTAACTTGCTCTTCAATTACGCCGGCAAGTGCGAACTCTCCCTCAGATTTAATCAAAGTTGAGAATTCTTCAGCAAGTGACATAAGAGGGCCTGCAAGAATATTTGCAACTAAAATATCGGCCTGTTGGTTTTTAAATTCTGCATTGAACTCTTCAGGTAATCCAACATAAAGATTTTCAAGAACACCATTCAGCTCAGCATTTTGCTTGGTCGCCAAGACAGCTTGTGGGTCGATATCTGTTGCATAGACTTTCTTTGCACCTAAAAGCAGTGCTGCAACACCTAGGATGCCTGAACCACAACCATAATCAATCACGACTTTATCTTTAACATCGGTTTTGCCTAACCATTGTAGACAAAGGAAAGTAGATGCATGGTTACCCGTACCAAATGCTAAGCCTGGGTCAAGTTTAATATTGACTGCATCCGCTTCTGGTGGTTCTATCCATTCAGGTACGATCCAATACTTTTCACCAATTTGAATTGGTTCATAGTAATCCATCCAAGAACGTTCCCATACTTGGTCTTCAAGAAATTCACTGCGCATCGGTTCAGTTGGGAGTTGGGTGCGAATAAATGTTTCTAGTGCTGTTACATCAATGTCTTCGCCTTCTTCTTGCGCGTAGATTCCAGTAACAATCACTTTATTCCATAGCGGAGTTTCGCCAGGGAGTGGTTCAAGCAAGTCTTGGTTTTCAGCATCATCTAATGTCACGCTGACTGCGCCTAAAGAACTTAACAAGGTTTCAGTAAAATCAACTTGAGCTTGTTCTACAGTAATATGAATTTGTAACCACTTCACGGCAAAGACCTAAATCGTTTTCTTAAAGGCAGTATTGTAGCCCAAACTTAGAAGTTACGCTTACATTCAGTAGCAAAATAAAAAATGGATGCTTAAGCATCCATTTTAGTTGAAGCACATGATGGCTTTATATCGCAGGTTCAGTTTCAGTTGCTGCATGTCTTGAAATTAACGCACCAAAAATAGCAGCGAAAATATACATAAAGATTGAGTAAACCGCGGCAGGCATTGCAACAGTAGAATTTGCGATTACAGTCAAAGCAATAGTCATAGCTAAGGTACTATTATGAATTCCGATCTCAAATGCGCATGCACGTGCTTGGGCGCTATTAATACCCAGTAATCTTGGCACAAAGTAACCAATAACTAGACTACAAATACAGAAAATCACCGTGGCTAGACCAACCTGCGTCAGGTACTCCATGATATGCGTACGTTCTTTGGTGATTGCTCCAATAATAATGAGAATTAAAAAAACCACTGAGAAAATTCGCAAAGGTTTACTTAATTTTTCAGTAAAGTGTGGCGCATAATTTCGAATGAGCATGCCAATACACACAGGAATTAAAATTATTGCAAAAACTTGCAGTATTTTACTGAATTGCATGGTGATTTGTTGACCATCATTCATAAAGTATTGTATAGAAAAGTTTACGATTAAAGGCAAGGTAAAGGCAGCAATGACCGAGTTAATTGCAGTTAAGGTAATATTGAGCGCAATATCACCTTTAAACAAATAACTAAATAGATTGGCAGTACTACCTCCTGGTGAAGCAGCAAGTAACATTAAACCAACGGCAAGCAAAGGTGGGAGTGCAAGTACTTTACAAATAATAAAAGCAATACCGACCAAAAGCACTAGCTGACAGAACAACGCAATCAATACGGCTTTAGGGTGTTTAGAAACTCGCGCAAAATCTTTTGGTGTAAGCTCTAAACCAAGTCCAATCATAATGATGGCGAGGGCGAGGGGAAGCATTATGGTAATAATCCCTGAATCCATAGTGTGATCCTTTTTGTTGTTTTACATTAATTAAATATGTGAATATTCCGTACTCAATTTGAGTGTAATCGAAAGGTGTGAAATTGAAAAATAAATTCTATGACTCGGAAATCTTCTTAGAAAAATAAGTTATGAATATCTGTTCATATACCCAATAACAATTCTTTCGTAGCAGATGTAAAGCATATGGTTGTTATATCAAGAAAGTCTGTGTACTCGAAATAAAAAAAGGTGACCCATTTTTAAATGGATCACCTTTTTTACACATGCTATTTATAAAAACATGTATTTATGCTCAAAAGATATCATTGAGCTTGGATCGGATCTTCGCTCGGAGCAGCTTGACTAGGTTGCTCCATTGCTGGTTGTTCAGCTTGAGATGCCTCATTTGTTGCTGGTACATCTGCAATCGCTGGAGCAGATTGTTCTACAGCTGGGCGGTTTTCAATGGCCGGTTCAGGCGCTGCTGCAGCGGCAGTCGGGTTGCCACCTGCAGGTGCAGGGAAGCTAAATTGTAATTTACCATTTTCATTTGGTTCACAAGTACCATTAAAAGTTACCCCTTTATTGGCATAGGTCACCCAGTCTCCTTGTTTTTTCTTGGCACATACCTGAATTTGCTTTTTCACTTCAGCTTTGCTGGTGTTTTCATCGGCAGCATGGGCAAAACTAAATGCAACACAACTGAGTAAAGATGCTGTAATTACTTTAGACATGGTATTTTTCATCATGATATTCCTTATATATAAAGTCTCGAAAAAAATAATTTGTCCGTGTAATATCTATCGTATCGTGAGTTTTTGATAAGTTAAATTCTATTTGTAGGGCAGTCATGAAACGAAGTGTCAATTTATGTTGCCTATGTATAAGAGATGTTTAATCGTTCATATGCATGATTGAGGGGAATAATATTTGTAAAACTGCCTAAAACTAGAAGTAAAAATTTGCTATAATTTTCTGTCATTCTTTTATCTCTCATTAATCACTATGCATTATCCTAAAGTTTACGATGTCATTGTTATCGGTGGCGGTCACGCAGGTACGGAAGCGGCACTCGCTGCAGCGCGTATGGGTCGACAGACTCTGCTTTTGACTCATAACATTGAGACTTTAGGGCAGATGAGCTGTAACCCAGCCATTGGTGGTATTGGTAAATCTCACCTTGTCCGTGAAATTGATGCTTTAGGCGGTGCAATGGCATTGGCGGCGGATAAGGGCGGTATTCAATTTCGTATTTTGAACTCGCGTAAAGGCGCAGCTGTACGTGCAACCCGTGCACAAGCTGACCGTATCCGCTATAAAGCTGCGATTCGTCATACACTGGAAAATCAAGCGAATTTAGATATTTTTCAACAATCTGCAGATGACTTAATTGTTGAAGGCGATACAGTTAAAGGTGTAGTAACACAGATGGGTATTCGCTTTGATGCGAAAACTGTGGTGTTAACCACAGGCACATTCTTAGGTGGCGTGATTCATGTTGGTCTAAATAATTCGTCAGGTGGTCGAGCTGGCGATCCGCCATCAATTTCCTTAGCGGCTCGTTTACGTGAATTAAATCTACCAGTAGGTCGTTTAAAAACAGGGACTCCACCACGTATTGATGCGCGTTCTGTCGATTTTTCTGTAATGATTCCGCAACCGGGTGATTTCCCATCACCGACCATGTCATTTATGGGGGATGCTTCGATGCATCCAGAGCAAGTAAATTGCTATATCACACATACCAATGCGCGTACTCATGAGATTATTCGGGGTGGTTTAGATCGTTCGCCAATGTATACCGGCGTGATTGAAGGTGTAGGTCCACGTTATTGCCCATCGATTGAAGATAAAATTCATAAATTTGCGGATAAAGATTCGCATCAGGTATTCCTTGAGCCAGAAGGGCTGGATACTCACGAGCTTTATCCAAATGGTATTTCAACATCTTTACCATTTGATGTGCAGTTTGAGTTGGTGCGCTCAATCCGGGGTTTGGAGAATGCACACATTCTTCGTCCTGGCTATGCGATCGAATATGATTATTTCAATCCACAGTCTTTGAAATTCTCACTTGAAACCAAATCGATTAATAACTTGTATTTTGCAGGTCAAATTAACGGTACAACAGGTTATGAAGAAGCTGGTGCACAAGGTTTATTGGCGGGCTTAAATGCTGCACGTCGTGCATGGGATCAAGAGCAATGGACGCCTAAACGTGATGAAGCGTATATGGGTGTTCTTGTTGATGACTTGATTACCTTAGGGACCAAAGAACCGTATCGTATGTTTACTTCTCGTGCGGAATATCGTTTGATGCTTCGTGAAGATAATGCTGATCAACGTTTAACAGCAATTGGCCGTGAAATGGGCTTGGTTGATGATGAGCGTTGGGCTTCTTATTGTGAAAAAATGGAAGCAGTTGAAAAAGAAACAGGTCGTTTACAACACCTTTGGGCTGCACCAAACAATCCAATGGGGAAAAGATTCGTTGAGTTGACCGGCGCTGATCTTTCTAAAGAATGTTCTGCGATCGATTTACTTAAACGTCCAAACATCAACTTTTCACAAATTGCTGAATTAACTGCTTCTGAAGTATCTGCATTTGTAGGTGAGCAGATTGAAATTGCTGTGAAATACGAAGGTTATATTAACCGTCAGCAAGAAGATGTTGCACAAATGAAGCGTTTGGAAGATACCAAAATTCCTGCTGATTTTGATTATGATATCGTTTCAGGGCTTTCTCGTGAAATCACGATGAAATTGAAAAATGTATTACCTGAAACATTGGCACAAGCCAGCCGTATTCCAGGTGTAACACCTGCTGCTGTTCAATTGGTGATGATTACAATTCGTAAAAATAACCAAGCGAGAAAATCAGCTTAAGGTGGTGAATTGTAAAAAACCCGCTATATGCGGGTTTTTTATTGTCTCGAGCTTATCTTCGTTAGGGCACAATTTGTGATTTATCTTTAAAGGCATATTTTAAATACACAGATCCAATCTAACTTTATAAAAATAAATCCTAAACAGAATTGATGAAAAACAAAGCTGTTTTAATTATTTTTCAGTTTGCAAAATCATCGCTATAGTCAACTTACATTCAAACAAGAGGTGAACGCCATGACAATGAAATCAATCCGCTACAATAGTGCTGAACTTGCGTGCTGTAACATGTGATGTTTAACATACTCCAATAAATCCCATGTCTTGTGGACATGTAAAAATGTGACATGGGTTTAATATCTGCGCAAAAACAATAAAATTTAAAAATAACAATCAAAACAATAAATCAAAGAGCCGAAAGGCTCTTTTTATTTTAATTATATTGGCTTAGGTGAAGTTGTTAGATTATTCAATTTCATGTACAGCATTGAACACTTCAACAGGCTCAATTCGGACTATCTTTTTACCAAAACTTCTTAACCACCATACCAGTTGTGAGGTAAAAGGAACCACAGCACTGACTTGATACAGTTCTTCGTTCAGTTGTTCCACTTTTTGTTCTTTACTGAGTTGGCTTTCCGTGAAGTACTGTGCATCATCTTCGTGCATGACTAATTTTAATTCAACATTTTTAGTTGGCCGAGAAAAGTCGACTCTAAAGCCTAGCGCACCAGAATCGATATATTCATCGATATCGAATTTGACAGGGTGTAAAGCACGTAAATCTAAAACAGTTGCAGATCTAAAGCGATGTAATGCAAAGGTCTGAACTTCTGTCTTGTCATGACGCGTACAAATCAAATAAATAATTGCACCTTTTTGAACCAAACCTAAAGGATTCAGAATATAAGTTTTCTCTTCACCTTGATAACCACGTGCGCGGTAGACACATTCAATTTGTTTATCTTGTAGCAGTCCTTCATAAATGGCTTGCTGTGCATGTCTTTCCACCAAAGGTGGGATCACTGGTTGGCTTGCAGGCACAATTCGAACTCGGTTAATCCATTGTCGAACATTGTTCTGCGTAGAAAGACTACGCCGTGCCAAATCGAACCAAGGGTTCATTTCATCAATTAAACTTGGAGGTAGCAGGTGTTTTAAATGTTCTTCAACCATCATAAACGTGACTGCTTGCGAGCTGGTCATATGCGGCAGACTTTGGATCGGGGCATCTGAACGCCAACGCCAGCCTTGTGGTACTGTTTTGTTACTCTCGATAGGAAAGCGTTGAGCAATCTGATTTAGATCACGCTGAATCGTACGTAAGCTGATTTCGATCCCTTCACGTTCTAAAACTTCTTGTAATTCACGTGTACCCATCCACTTCCCTGTAGAGAGTCGGGACAGGATTTGCCACTGGCGATAGAGGCTATTGGAAGTTTCTTTTTCTTGTGCAGACATGGTTTGGTATCAATGGAATCGTGAATGTTTAAGGGAAATAAATCAGCTACACAATAGAAAATTAAAACTGATTCTGCAAGTTATATCCTGTGAGTAGTTGCTTAGGTGTTGAAAATATTAGCTAAAAAATTTTGAAACAAGTTCGATCAAAACTCACATTGAGTGCTATGGCAAACAATGAATTAATAAAATTGAGCCAAAAAGATTTAATTGTACAGCGAAGAATACTGAATACGGCGATTTAATAATATTTTGGCATCGATATTGCATTATTAAAGAAGCCATTAGATAAGATAAAAAGAGGTTTGTATGCTAAAAGAAAACATGGATACAAATTCAAGCAATGAGAATTATGCAGATCGCTTCGCTTTGCCAGTTGCTGAGGCAGAAGTAAAAACTGAAATGACGAATCAACAACAGATAGGAAATATTCAACAGGCCATTCATCTAAATATCGATGCACAACAAGCCTCACATCATTTACTTAAACAGATGAATTCGGTTTTTTTTAATGAAATGACAGACGATCACGTTCTTTCTCCTGAAACTGCTGAAAAAATTGAAGATTGGTTATCTCAACACAGTATTTACCAACTTGAAAAACTCAATGAAACAGCTAAAGCGCATTTTTTATATCAAGGAATTACTTTTGCGGTTTATGGTGAAACATCGGGAATTGATCGCACCATACCATTTGACTTAATTCCGCGTGTGATTGCCAAACAACAGTGGAATAAAATTGCAGCAGGCTGTGCGCAGCGTATTCAAGCGTTAAATTTATTTTTAGCTGATATCTATAATCAACAAAATATTTTAAAAGAAGGCTTAATTCCAGCAGTACAAGTACTATCGCATGAAGCTTATCAACCAGTGATGATGAATCATCGTTTGAATGGAAATATTTACAGTCAAATCAGTGGAATCGATATTGTACGGGATTGCAAAGGTGAATTTTTTGTCCTAGAAGATAATCTACGTACGCCTTCAGGTGTGTCATATATGCTTGAAAGCCGTAAGATGAGCGAAAAACTCATGCCTGAATTATGTAATCAACATGTTGCTGATATTGGGCAATATCCGCAATTGTTGCGTGAGATTTTGGCTGAAAACTCAAAGGTAGATTGCCCAATCATCGTGGTTTTAACCCCCGGGCGTTATAACAGTGCGTATTATGAACATTCATTTTTAGCAAGGGAAATGGGTGTTCCATTGGTGACATCGCGTGACCTTTTTGTTGAAAACGACAAGGTTTATGTGAAAACCATCCGTGGTCGTCAGCAGGTTGATGTAATTTATAGACGTTTGGATGATGGTTTTTTAGACCCATTAAGCTTCAGGCCTGATAGTACTTTAGGTGTGGCAGGGTTAATGTCTGCTTATTTAAGTGGAAATGTGGTGATTGCTAATGCTCCTGGTACAGGTGTTGCAGATGATAAGTCGATTTATCCATATGTGGATCAAATGATTGCCTATTATTTAAATGAAAAGCCAATTTTGTCCAATGTACCTACTTATCAATGTCGTGAAGTTGAAGCTTTGGATTATGTTTTGGCAAATTTGGATCAATTGGTGGTAAAAGAGGCTCAAGGTTCAGGTGGTTATGGGATGCTCATCGGTCCTAAAGCAACTGAACAAGAAATTGATTTATTTAAAATGAAGCTAATGGCTTCACCCTCAGCGTATATCGCTCAACCCACCTTAAATTTATCTGTTGCACCAACACTAACTTCCCAAGGAATTGCAGAACGTCATATTGATTTACGACCATTTATTCTCAGCTCACCAGAACGCATAGAAATTGTTCCAGGTGGCTTGACTCGTGTTGCGATGCAACAAGGCTCACTGGTGGTCAACTCATCACAAGGTGGTGGAATCAAGGATACATGGGTAATTGATGAATATTCAATTTAACCCCACCTTCATACCAATCCCAGCCAAAGGAGAGCAAACATGATTTTACTCAGTACTAATGCACAGAATATATTTTGGTTAGGACGCTATTTAACCCGTATTCAATATTTATGTAGTCAATTCCCATTTAAAACCAATGAATTGGCTTTAGACTATGCGCATGCTTTTTGTTTACCTGCATTTGATGCAAGTTCTTTAAATGAATTGATTTTAGACAATGAGCAACCTGCATCATTTCATCAGTATTTTTTATGTGCCAAAAATAATATTCATGATTTACGTGGAGTGATATCAGCACAGTCTTTTGCTGAATTAAATCAGTTATTACAACAAGCAGAGCAAAATGCAGGTTTCATATGTGATGTTTGTGAAGAATGTAATGATGTTTTAGAGGCAGAAGATGATGAATTGTTATTTCTATTTTTTAGTTTAGGGCAAAAGATGGAACAATTTGATCGTCAATTACGCTTTAATCAAGATAAATCAGTCACCTTGACACAATTAAACCATTTAATTGATCGTTTAGACCAGCATGGTATGTGTAGTTTGCCTGAGGTTTGGCAAGAGCTAAAAAATCAACCTGACCGAATGAATTATTATCATTTTAGTGATCATATTGACTCGTTATTTGAATTGGATCGCTTATGAAGTTAATGATTAATCACCAAACCCATTATCAGTATTCTGAATGGGCAAAAAATAGTATTCAGTATATCAAGATGACGCCACAGTCTAATTTTCATCAACAAGTGACAGGTTGGCATGTCAGCGTCCCCGGTGAAAAACAAATCAAAAAAGACGCCTTTGATAATGTTTGGTTGACCAGTTCACAAATTGAACCTTATCAACAAATGTCCATTATGGCCCAAGGGATTGTTGACATTAATGTAGATAATCAATTTGGCATAGAAGATAAAGTATCACCTGTGGTTTTTTTACAACCAACCTCTACAACATTGTGCAATACTGAAATGATAGCTTTTGCAGAACACTATATAACGCATAAGCGATGGATAGATTTCCAAAAATTAGCAGAAGCATTGTTGCAACATATGCCTTATATCAGTGCAAGTACGACAGTAACCCACACTGCAATGGAGTCTTTTTCAGCACAACAAGGAGTATGTCAAGATCATAGTCACGTCTTAATTGCGATGGCGAAAGCCTTGGGGGTACCAGCTCGCTATGTCTCTGGTTATTTATATGTAAATAATCAATCGCATTTGGCGAGTCATGCATGGACTGAAGTGTTTTTAGAGGGCAAATGGCATGTTATTGATGTCAGTAATCAATTGTTTCGACCAGAATCACACGTCTATGTGGCAATTGGAAGGGACTATTGGGATGTTGCACCAGTCCGAGGGGTGAGAGAGCAAGGTGGAACTGAAACCATGTACTCTATTGTTCAAGTACTTGCATGTTAATGGTGGCAGTGGTAAATAGTGTGAATAATTGCAGAATCTGATTACTCTCAAATTTTAGTTGTATAGGTAGTTCCATGACGTATTGCTGTGCTTTAAGACTCAAACAAGGTTTAGTATTTATTAGTGATACGCGAACCAATGCTGGAGTTGATCACATTTCTGTATATCGAAAACTTTATACGTTTGGGGTAAAAGGTGAACGGTTTATATGTATTCAAACTTCAGGCAATCTTGCAACAACACAAGCAGTAATTGGACATTTAGAAAATCATTTGGCACTCAAGCAAGAACCCAACTTGTATAGTGTGAACACAATGTTTGAGGTTGCAGGTTTAGTCGGACAAACTCTGCGTAAAGTTATTGCTGATGTTACTGAGGATACTCAAGAGCAAAGTAACTATTATTGTAGTTTATTGGTTGGTGGTCAGATCCGTGGCGAGGAAATACAGCTTTATAATATTTATCCGCAAGGTAATTTTATTTCTGCAACTAGTGATACGCCTTATTTCCAAATTGGGGAAAGTAAGTATGGTAAACCAATTTTAGATCGTGCGTTGAGCTATGATATGCCCTTAGATGAAGCTCTACGTTGTAGTTTAATCTCATTTGATTCGACTTTACGTTCAAATGTATCGGTTGGTATGCCATTAGATGCGATGATTTATCTTAAAGACAGTCTAGAGGTGCCAAAAGGTAAGCGTATTACAGATAGTGATCCTTATTTTCAGCACATCAGTAAACAATGGTCTGAAATGTTAAAGAAAGGTTTGCAAGATTTACCCAAACCGACCCATGATTATTTTGAATAATTTTATGATGTGATTCAAAGCGAGTGTAATTTCGCTTTTTTAACTGTAGAAATAATAAGTAGATCATAAAAAATTAATTTCATAAGTTTCTGTTTTAATATTTTCACTGGATAAATAGAATAAGCTGAAAATATTTTGTGTGTTTTTAATGATGGATGCATATTGAATAAATTTTTAAAATAATAGATGAATTACTGTATAGAGATATTGCAAATATAAATATAGAAAAGTCGATAAGCACTTTAATTATAAAAGTTAAGACTTGTATATTCGTAAATAATTGTTTATAAATAATGAAAGTTAAAAAATAGAAGAATTACATGACTTTTCAATTATGCTATGCAAGTAAAACGACATCACCACCTCATCAAATACTCAATGATTTAAGAGATATTTTAGGTGAAGCGAGAGATTTTAATATATTTCATCAAATTCAAGGCGTCTTATATTTTGCGGATGAACACTTTTTTCAATGCCTAGAAGGCGATGAAATGATTATCTTACACGTGCTTGAAAAATTGTATAAAGATCCAAGACATCATCAAATTAAGTTATTTAGAGCGGGTCACGTTAAGCAGGGGCATTTTTCACAATGGTCTATGAAATACGTTAGACGAAATGGCAAAATTCAACAATACTTTGAGAGTAAGGGTTATAAATACTTTCGCCCATTGAATTTAGATGAGCAGGATATTCCGACATTGCTCAAATTACTCTATGAGATTGAGCAGCCAGAAGAGTTTGTATAAAGTCATAAAATCGATTCAAAAAAATCCAAGCGATGGCTTGGATTTTTATTTTGAATAGAAAATCAGTGCTTAAAGTTTTTTACGGATAGGGCGAGCACTCATACGACAGAGTAACTCATAACCAATCGTACCATTGGCAGCAGCCACATCATCAACCAAACGATCTTTGCCCCACAGTTCAACGACTGTTCCTAGCGGTGCGTCTAAGCCAGTGACATCAATTGCGATCATATCCATTGCTACACGGCCAATGATTGCTGTCATTTGCCCATTGATGCTGACATAATTTTGTCGAGGAAAAGCACGCGGATAACCATCTCCATAGCCTATCGAAACAATGGCAATATCCATATCACTTTTGGCAACAAATGTAGAGCCATAGCCTACAGATTCATCTGCTTTAATATGATTGAGTGCAATGATTTCAGCGGTAAAGCTCATGACAGGTTTGATGTCTAATTCAGCAATGCTTCGATCTGCAAAGGGAGACGCGCCGTAAAGCATGATACCTGGACGTACAAAATCAAAATTCAGTTCAGGCCATTTAAAAATAGCAGCAGAATTGCAGCATGAAGCTAAGATCGGTTCACAAGCAGCTTTTACCTGTAATAATTGATCTTTCTGTTGTTCATTTAACGGGTGATGATCCGCATCTGCATTGGCAAAATGCATAGTCAGCACACAGGTAAAACCTTCTGCTTTGAGTGATTGAATCACTTCAATAATTTCAGCAAACTTAAAACCCAATCGGTTCATACCGCTATTGAGTTTTACCCAAACTTTTAAACCTTTGTCGATATATTGTTTTTTATGTGCACGCAACCAAGCCAATTGTGGCTGATGATGTACAACGACTTCAACATTGTTTTCAACGGCAGTGATCATTTCATCTGCACTGAAAATACCTTCGATGAGAGTAATCGGTTGTTGATAGCCTAATGCTCGAATCTCTAAGGCTTCAGCAAGGCTGGCGACACCAAAGGCATCAGTCGCATTTAAGGCGGCTAAACAGTCCTTGACGCCATGTCCATATGCATTGGCTTTAACCATACTGACAATTTTAGCGCTTGGTGCAAGTTGTTTGACTCGGTTTAAATTATATTGCAGTGCTTCACTGTCAATATAAACTGTTGCTTGACGCACCCTAATTACTCCTGAGGAATGGCAAAGATTGAATAATGCTAAATCGCATAAATAGAGATAAAAGCCTAATTTTAAAAAAAGTGCAGCTTTAAAACGCTAAATATTGTAGTCCTATCAGCTTTAAATAAACATAAACATTTGTGTTTTGAATGGTTTATTGATTTTGTATCGATAAAATTTTTGCTAAGTGCTTTGCACATAATTTGTAAAGATATAGCTCTTTCTTTTTTAAATAAAATCGTACATTTTATATTTAAATTTAAGGATTTATTTCGGAGGGTGTATGGGAACATGGTCACATGAACCATTTGGAAATGATACTGCAAGTGATTGGGCTTATGAGTTTAAAGAGCATGATGGACATGTTGTCATTGAACAAGCCTTCGATGAAATGATTGATATGGCAACCGAAGAGTTTATCGATGCCGATATTGGTTGTATTGCACATGCTGCGGCAGATGTTTTAGCTAAATCATTTGGTGAAGGAATTGAAGAAAATGAATATTATCCTGAACCTGTAGAAAAATGGCTTGAACAGAATAAAAACAATGTCAATTATGCACTTATTCCAAAAGCATTGACTGCATTATTATTATTGACCAGTGAAAACTCTGAATTGGATGAGCTTTGGCAAGATTCAGATGATTATGATGAATGGACTAAGAATATTGAAACGTTGAGAGAGACTTTAAGTTCTAAGATTTGAAGATTAAAATCTCATCTCTACAGCAGTGTTAAATGATGCTAATTCTATTGATTAATATTATTCTTCATCTTGATATTGCGCATAATACTCAGGCGATAGATTACTAAAGCGCGTGTATTGACCTTCAAAGGCTAAACGCACAGTCCCGATCGGGCCATTACGTTGTTTACCAATGATAATTTCAGCAGTGCCTGCTTCTTTCGACTCTTTGTTATAAACTTCATCACGGTAAATAAACATAATTAAATCGGCATCCTGCTCGATTGCACCTGATTCACGTAAGTCGGACATTACCGGACGTTTATTTGGACGGTTTTCCAGAGAACGGTTAAGCTGTGATAGTGCAATAACAGGGCACATCATTTCCTTGGCAAGGGCTTTTAAGCTTCGTGAAATTTCACCAATCTCACCGACACGGTTATCACCCATGCCTGGCACTTTCATCAATTGTAGATAATCGATCATGATACAACCCAGCTTGCCACCATGTTGTTTGGCAATACGTCGTGCACGTGCTCGAAGTTCCGTTGGTGGCAGTGCAGATGAATCATCAATATAAAGGTGTTTTTCTTGTAGCTGTAAAATGGTTCCTGTGACTTTAGACCATTCATCGCCATCAAGTTTACCTGAACGTAAATGCCCTTGATGGACTTTACCGTATGCTGAAATGAGACGCATGGCGATAGAGTCTGCTGGCATCTCCATAGAGAAAACCAGTGCTGGCAGATCACAGTTAAATAACACACTTTCTACAAGGTTCATGGCAAAGGTTGTTTTACCCATCGACGGACGTGCAGCAACAATGATCATATCACCAGCTTGCATACCAGAGGTTTTATTGTCTAACTCCATAAAACCTGTGGTTAAACCAGTGATATTACCTTCCATTTGAGAAAGTTCATTTAACTTATCAAAAACGTCTGCTACAACTGAGGTAATGGCTTTTGGCCCTTGTGCTTTGGCATTGTTATTATGTTGTTCTGCAATAGAGAAAATATTGGTTTCAGCAAGATCAAGAATTTCACTCACTTCACGACCTTTGGTGTCATAAGCATTTTGCAGGATTTCATTGCCTACTTTAATCATGCTTCTTAAGGTTGAAAATTCTTTGATTTTCCCGGCATAGGTTTCTAAGTTATAGAAACTCGAAGGCGAATCTGACATTAACTGCATTAAATACTCTTCACCGCCAATTGCATCAAGCAAGTTTTGCTTAATCAGCCAATCGTTAACTAAAACTGCATCATACGGAGAATTTTCTTGTGCCAGTTTTTCAATTGCACGGAAGATATATTTGTGACGTGTTGCATAAAAATCAGTTTCATTCAAAGCGTCACTGACTTGTTCAAAAGACTCAGCAACCGTCATCAATGCAGCCAGTACAGCTTGTTCAATTGCCAAGTTATGAGGAGGCGTACGAAACTCTTTTAACTGTGCATTATCTTTATTTTTTGCATCAGTGCTGAAGGGATTCTGTTGAGCTGTGGCAGTTGCCTGAGACATATAAAACCTTGATTTTTAAATCGTGCAAAAACATTATTTACGTAATGTACGTGTGTACTGAAGTACTCACTTATCTTAATGCAAAATACTAAAAGTATCTAACAGTAATACCGATAAGTAGGGGAATGAATCAACTAGAAACAATTTCAGCTGATCCGAGGTAAAATTTAAAGATAAAAAAAGAGCATACAAAAGTATGCTCTTTTTTTCTGCAAGAAATTACTCAGATACGATTGTAACGAGAACTTCAGCAGTAACATCATGATGCAATTGGATTGCGATGTTAAATTCGCCAGTGTGACGAAGTGCACCGTTCGGTAAACGAACTTCAGCACGGTCAACAACAAGACCTGCATTTGTTAACGCGTCAGCGATATCACGAGTACCGATTGAACCGAATAATTTACCTTCATCACCAGCTTTCGCGGTGATAACGATGTTTACTTCGTTCAATTGGTCAGCACGTGCTTGAGCAGCAGCTAAAACTTCAGCTTCACCTTTCTCAAGTTCTGCACGACGAGCTTCAAAAGCAGCAGTATTCGCTTCAGTCGCTGCAACTGCTTTACCTTGAGGGATAAGGTAGTTACGGCCGTAACCAGCTTTAACTGAAACTTTATCGCCTAATTTACCAAGGTTTTTAATGCGTTGTAATAAAATAATATCCACGGCTCAACCTCACTTATGATTGTCAGTGTAAGGAATCAACGCTAAGTAGCGAGCTTGTTTAATAGCAAGCGCTAATTGACGTTGGTAACGAGCTTTAGTACCTGTAATACGGCTAGGAACAATCTTGCCGTTTTCAGTGATGTACTGTTTTAAAGTGTCGATATCTTTGTAGTCGATGTACGTAACGTTCTCAGCTGTAAAGCGGCAGAACTTGCGACGACGGTAAAAACGTGCCATTGATGTTCTCCTTATGCTTCAACAGAATCTTGAGCTTGTTGTGCTTCTTCACGTTGAGCTTTACGCGCACGTTTTTCTTCAGCACTCTTAGCGAGTAAAGATTCTTCAGTGATTGCGTTTTCACGACGGATAATCACGTTACGAAGGATTGCATCGTTATAACGGAACAATTCTTCTAATTCATTAAGCGTAGTTTGATTACATTCAAGATTCATTAAAATGTAGTGCGCTTTATGGATTTTGTTAATTGGGTAAGCCAATTGGCGGCGGCCCCAATCTTCAAGACGGTGAATTTGACCTTCAGCATCTTTGATGTGAGAAATGTAGCGTTCTACCATTCCCACAACTTGATCGCTTTGGTCTGGGTGTACCAGAATTACGATTTCGTAGTGACGCATTGTCAGCTCCTTACGGTTTATACAGCCCCAACCTTAAAAAGATTGAAGCAAGGAGTCACAATCAGCATAAGCTTTAAACAACAGTTTAAAAGCCAATAGATTGTGCCGCAAAAATTGCGAGGGCTTATTATAGGAAAGTTTGCGCACAAACACAATTTAATATTCAAATATTTATTGGAATAACCACTAAAATTTTACAGATGCGAGATTGAATTTCATCTTGTACCTATTTAGATTGAAAATGAATAAAAGTATGGATAGCTAAAATGACAAACTACAGCGCTGAAAAACTTGAAACCATTGAATCTTATATTGAAAACCCTACGCAAAATTTCTACTTTGATGTTTTTGATGGTCGTTATGATATTATCATGGTGGTGGATTGGAGAGAAGAGGATGATGCAATTATTGGCTATTGTGAAAACATTTTAGAAACTGGACAATTGTCTGCTGAACTTGAAGATACTGATAATCAACAAGGTTTTAGTATCACAATTCATTATGGTGAAAAATCATTGTTGATTCCTTATCAAGGAAAAGGTGCTGATCGTGATACCACACTACGGGCACTCAATGAAATTTTACAACCTGAGTATGAAATCCGTTTCTGCAAAGCTTCTGATGGTTCCGACACATTAGAATTTATTCCACTTCCGAAAAAATTATGGCATCAACTTGATATGAAATATGCGGGAAAAATGGATGAGTTATTTGCTCGGTTTGAGCATGATTCAGTTTTTTTTGGAAGTTAATTTGGTTAGTCAATTAGAAGTTAAATTACTAAAATAAAAGCATGAATTTATTTATTGTGCAAATATTCGATTTTGATTGATGTAGATGCCATCACATATTTATTGGATTAATTCACGATTATTTTGTCGTAATAAAAATACCACAAAGCCCTTAAAATTTGGGTCAGTATCAAATCTAAGTTGGTGATCCCATTTACCATGTTGTACCAAACCAATTTTATAAGGCAGTTTCAATGTTGAAGCGTTAGTCAAATAAGCCTGATAATTTGGAATAGTGATAGAGCCTTGATAGGTTTGAATCACCATTTCATCAATATTTTCTCTAAATAGCCTAAGTGTATCTGGATCGCGAAGATTGCCCCAATCCATCAAACTGGTGATGCTAAGTTGATAATGTTGTGGTAACTGCTTTCTAAGCTGTTGTAGAAATAAGCCATACGCTTTTAAATTTTTAGTTGGTACATCAAAGTCAATTTGAATACCTTGAATGTGATTGCCTGCGCTTTCCCATTGTAGGACGCGTTGTAAAATATTTTCTATTTCAGTGCTTTGCCAATTTAAATGATGATTTCGAAAAACCAACCATACTTTCTGATGTGGAATTTTAACCACAGAAATGCCTTGTTGGATCAAGATAGAATGGTTGGAACCTTTCTCTAGCCTAACTTCACCTTGTAAAATATAGATTTCCTTTGCATTACTTAAATAAGGCGTAGACTTGATATTTCCCCAAATCCAAAAGGCATCATAGTCATTTGCATTGACCTGATCGGAGGTTACCGCTGATTGACTCGGTTGACATGCCATTAATCCTAAACAACATTGGATTGTCAGTAGACCCGAGAAAAACTGTTTAAGCATGAATAAGCTACCAATAATATTTTAAAGATTTTGCCCATGTGGTATTTGGATAGTCACGTTTAATTTGTGTGTACCATTGTTTACGTGTGGATTTTGTGGCGTCTTTTCCACCACAGACATTTATACTACTCGGCGAATAACACATAACAGCGCGATAAAGTGCATAAGCTTGTAATTCACTTTTAGAATTTGATTTAATAATTTCTTTATAGACTTCACCACGACTAAAAGTTTCACCTGTAAAGGCATTTTTCGGCTGGTTAAAACTTGGACCATAGTAATAGTCACCATAAAAAATTTCTAAAGCAGTGCCTTGATTACGCATATATTCGCCTAGGCATAAACGATAAGTTAAATTTTTTGGATTTTTTTCTAAACCAGCTGTTAAGGTGCTTAATTTAGGGCATTTGAGCGTTGGTGTAATTTCATGACCATTCCAAACAAAAACTTCGAAGTGGGGTTCTGACTTATAAGCGTTAATTTTGCTGTTATATGCTTTGTATTCTGAGGCATCTTGAGGTAACCATGTGGTAAAGGCTTTATTGAATACCGCATAGTTTTGAGTCATTAAGCTTTTATCTAGTAATGTATATAAAGCCAGATTCTTTTTATCAACTGAACTGTCTTTGGCAATAATGATACTTTGCAAAGCTTTGACATCGGCAATTTGAGTAATGAATGCTTTCTGTAAGGTTGCTTGTTTGATTTTTGAATGATTTCCTAAAAAGGCATTTTGGTTATTGGTGTTTTTATAGTGAATCGCTAGGGCGACTTCTGCCAAAGTTTTTTGATAAGGATTAGCAGAAATTGCGAGTAAATGGTTCCAATATTGTTCAACCAGATTTTTATCACTAATTTTTTCAAGAATGACCCCTTTAAGCGTATATTGGCTGAGTTCTAAATAATTTTGAATAGAATTGGTTTTTTGTTTCGGTAAATAATTTAACGCATCTTGTGGTTTTTTCTGAATAAAATATAAATGAACAGCTTGTAAATAACGGAACAGCTCAGGTTGTTCCTTAAATACAGTTTTTTGTGCATTTAACTCGGACCAACTAATTGGCTGGTACTGCTTAGAATCACTCTGACGCATATGCATCAGATCATAGATAGCTAAAAAGAAAGGATCGTTGAGTGTTTTTGCGTTGAAGTTTTCTAAACCAAATACCTTGCGATCTATTTCGGCTGCCAATGTGGACATATCGAGATTGTAATAATCTGATTTTGGGTGATCCATCTGCCAAATCATCTCTTTGACTAGAGCATCTTGTTGATTAGCAATCCAGTAGCCTCGGCGTAAAAATCCTCTGGCACTGGCTACGTATTGGCCTTTAGGGTAAAGTTTAAAATAATCAGTAATGCGATTGAAAAAAGTTTTAAGAAGTGCTTGATCAACTTTCAGAGTATCTAAATCACCGTAACTTCCTAATGACTGGCTATACAGCTCATTTAATGATGTGCGGATGAGCATGTATTGAGCTGTTTCTTTTAACCAAGGGTCATCAACTTGGCTTAAGGCTGTAAATATTTTAGTTGCTGAGGAATAGTTAGCTTTGTAAAATAAAATAATCCCATTTAAATAAGAAGCATACTGTTGAGCGGGCTGTGTCCATTGTGAATTGACTTGAATCAGTGGAATACTTTGTTGACAATTTTTGATCTGATTTCGTTGTTCTAACAAGCTGCTTTTTTCGTCTTGAGATATTTTCTTGTGATTTGAAACCTGTTGAAGAAAAACTTCAGCACCAGATTTTAGTGTTATACAGCGTTCATCATAGACGTGATCATTTGCATCGTAAAAAGCACGTTTATTTGGAATCTTATTTTCAGATGCTTGAGTTAAGTCAGTAGGGTAAAAAGGAACTATGCCACTAGAAGTATCCCATAAACTCATTTTATCAACTTCAAATGCTTTGATACTTGCTAAACCTTTGTCACTTAGCAGTAGCATCATGTTGGTTCTATTGTCATTGGCTGGATAGAGTATGGGGAGGTTTAATATACGATATTGATTGTTGTTTAGGTCAAAAGTTGGTGATGCGACTTCTTCTGCAGCGCCCGCAAAACTAGAAGTTGGATAAACAACCAAAGGTAAACCAACAAGAAAGGCATATTGCAGTGTTTTATTTTTAAAAAGCATAAAGTGCCTATCGTTATAATAAAAATTTTAATATTTTAATTTTATTTATGCAGATAAAAAAAAGATAGAGAGAACTCTATCTTTTTTTAAAACAGTGGCAAATGTGGTGCAGGGGAGACATAACTAAAACTAAAGCTCACACTGAGTGCTGTAATTAGAATGACGGAATACAAAAAATATTTTTTTGCCCAGACCTGATCATTTTCAGCTTTAAATCCAATAATCGATAAATATACCCAATAGGCACATAAAGCATTAAAGGTAATAAGGAAAAAGATGTTGGTATAGCCAAAACAATACAATCCATTTAAAACTGCAGCAAACAGAATAACGTATATTAAACTTTCAACTTTTGTGCGAAAAATTGAACGAGCTACAGGTAAAATTGGAATATTTGCATTTTTATAATCATCAAATCGGTAGATTGCAATTCCCCAAGAATGTGGCATTTGCCAAAGTGCGTAAGCTAAAAAAATCAGCAAAGCAGCAACATCAAATCCGTTGGAAACAGCAGTATATCCAATTACAGGAGGGCTTGCGCCTGAAATACTTCCAATCACAGTTTGGTGAATGGTGGTACGTTTACTCCAAAGACTATAAAAAATCACATACACAACAAAGCCGAGTACAGCAAAGCCAAATGCGTAGGCGTTGACAAAAAACCACAACAAGGCAAAGCCAATTAAACCGAGCACAGCTGAAAAAATTAAAGCAACTGTTGGACTGATGGTTTTTTTGACAAGCGCACGATTCATTGTACGTTGCATTTTTTGGTCAATGTCTTGGTCAATGACATTATTCACCACACAGCCAGAGGCAACGACAAGCGTAGTGCCTAGTAATGTGATGAGAAGTAAAAGGAAATCTACAGAACCTTGAGCGGCTAAGAAAAAGCCGCCCAAAGTGGTAACGAAGTTACCAAAGAGAATTCCTGGCTTAGTCAGGAATAGATATTTTTTCAACATGACACCCTAGAGCATCATGTTTGAATGTAAGTAGTTCATGATCCATACAGAACCAATTAATAGAACTGCAATCGTCAGAATCGTATAGATGAATGCAATCACATTCCAGCGTTGTTCAGAAGATGAATTCATGTGCAAGAAGAAAACTAATTGTACAAGAACCTGAGCAATCGCAGTGATCGCAATCGTTGCAACAACTGCACCACCAGTCATTCCTTTCATCACCATCCCGAATGGGATGATGGTCAAAACGACAGAAAGGATGAAGCCGATAGAGTATTGTTTGATGTTTCCGTGCGAAGCACCAGCAGCATTATGATCATGACTCATTATAAAGCTCCCAGTAAATAAACTACGCTGAATACACAGATCCAAACGATGTCAAGGAAGTGCCAGAACAAACTTAGGCAAGCAAGACGACGTGTATTTGGTACAGTCAAACCATTTTTCTTGATTTGAACCATTAACACAATCATCCATACCAAACCAGATGTTACGTGGATACCGTGCGTACCTACAAGGGTAAAGAACGCAGACAAAAACGCACTGTGGCTAGGACCATGACCAGCGTGAACTAAATGATTAAATTCATAAAGTTCCATACCGATGAATGTTGCACCAAAGAGCCAAGTGATAATTAACCACATAAGCACTTGGTTTACATTTTTCTTGTAAGAAGCAAGTACCGCAAAACCGAAAGTCACAGAAGAAATTAAGAGAGCAAAGGTTTCAACAAGTACGAAACCTAAAGACTCGCCAAATAACTCTTTTGGACTTGGAGTACCAGGCGGAATATGACTGCTTAATACAGCGAACGCGATGAAGAGTGTACCGAATAAAATCAAGTCACTCATCAAGTATGTCCAGAAACCAAAGACGGTGATGTCTGTATCATCGTGATGATGATGTTCATCGTGTCCGTGGTTGTCGTGATGAAGTACTTCAGCCATATCCTTAGTCCTTCTTCAAGTGTTTTTCAAGTAAAGCATAACGCTCGTTTTCGATACGTTCTACTTCAGCAGCAGGTACGTAGTAGTCCACTTTTTTAGTGAATGAACTTACGATGAAGCTGATAACAGCACCAAGGAAAGTTGCAACGACTAACCACCAGATATGCCAGATTAAAGCGAAGCCCATTGCTGTAATGAACAAGGCAATAACAAAACCAGCAGCACGATCAGTTGGCATATGAATATCTTCATATTTCTCAGGACGTGCATATGCTACACCATTCTCTTTATCATTCCAGAAAGTATCAATACCATTGATTTTTGGAATTTCAGCAAAGTTATAGAACGGAGCAGGGGATGAAGTAGACCATTCAAGTACACGGCCATCCCATGGATCGCCAGTGTTGTCCATGTTGTCGTGACGTTGTAAGAAACCAACAATAACTTGCATTAAGAAACAAGCAATACCGATTGCTACAAGCACAGCACCAAACAAAGCAATTGCTAAGTATGGATCCCATTCAGGGTTGTCATATGTATTCAAACGACGTGTCATACCCATGAAACCAAGGATATAAAGTGGCATGAATGCAAAATAGAAACCAAAGAACCAGAACCAAAACGATGCTTTACCCCAAGTTTCATTTAACTTCCAACCAAACATTTTTGGCCAGTAGAAAGTGATACCCGCGAACATACCAAATACAACACCACCAATAATTACGTTATGGAAGTGAGCGATCAAGAATAAAGAATTGTGTACTAAGAAGTCAGCTGGTGGAACAGCCATCAATACACCCGTTAAACCACCGATACCGAAAGTCACAAGGAAGCCAAGTGTCCAGTACATTGGTGATGTAAAGGTAATGCGACCCTTATACATAGTGAATAACCATGAGAAGATTTTCACACCAGTAGGAATCGCAATAATCATGGTCATGATACCGAAGAACGCGTTGACGTTGGCACCAGCACCCATGGTAAAGAAGTGGTGTAACCATACCACGAAAGCAAGTACTGTAATCGCAATCGTTGCATACACCATAGATTTATAACCGAACAACGTTTTACGAGAGAACGTTGAAACGATTTCAGAGTAAAGACCAAAAGCAGGTAATACTAAGATATATACTTCTGGGTGACCCCATGTCCAAATCAAGTTCACATAGAGCATTGGGCTACCGCCAAGCTCATTGGTGAAGAAGTGGAAACCGAAGTAACGGTCAAGTGTTAACATTGCAATTGTTGCAGTCAATACTGGGAACGATGCAATGATCAATACTGCTGTACAAAGTGCAGTCCAAGTAAAGATCGGCATGTCCATAAGTTTCATACCAGGTGCACGCATTTTGATGATGGTAACAAAGAAGTTAACACCGGTTAAAAGCGTACCTAGACCAGAAACCTGGAGTGCCCAGATATAGTAGTCAACACCAACACCAGGAGAATATTGAATGCCAGAAAGAGGTGGATATGCCATCCAACCTGTTGCAGCAAACTCACCTAATACTAGAGAAACCATCATCAAACCAGCAGCACCAGCAAATAACCAGAAGCTCACAGAGTTTAATAATGGGAATGCAACGTCACGTGCACCAATTTGAAGTGGTACAGTAATGTTCATCATACCAACAACAAGACCCATTGCTACGAAGAAGATCATGATTACACCATGTGCGGTGAAGATCTGATCGTAATGGTCGGGATGTAAGTAACCTTCACCACCACCTTTTGCAAGGAACAGTTGAAGACGCATCATGATTGCATCAGCGAAGCCACGAAGTAGCATCACAACAGACACAAGAATATACATAATACCAATTTTTTTATGGTCTACAGATTTAAACCATACATTCCAGAGGTAACCCCATTTTTTGAAATAGGTGATACCACCGAAAACTGCAATTGCACCAAGAGCCATAATGACCATTGTTACAAGTACAATCGGCTCTTTAGGGATTGCATCCCAATTGAGTTTACCTAATAACAAAGACATGTCTTATTCCCCTACAGAAGCAGTTGCATGTTCAGCACCTGCATGTTCAGCGCCTGCATGGTCTGCACCATGGTAGTTGCTCATGTAAGTGTTGATGATGCTTTTGAACAAGTCAGGCGTAACTGAAGAATAATAAGTCACAGGATGAGGCTTAGTAGGGAATGGACCTTTACGTTCAGCTTCGTGTGCAGCTTTAATTTCTTCAGGAGTATGCGCATTGTTCAGCATTGCTTCAATTTGGTGTTTAGAACGATCACCATCTTTGAGCGTAGCAAATTCTGTCGCATCAAGCGTGGTTTTTTGGATCGCTTCAGGATTAATTGAAGTACCTTTACCTGCTTTAATAGCGTCTACCCAAGTGTTGAAGTCAGCATCTGAAACAGCATGAGCTCTAAAACGCATTTGCGTAAAGCCGTAACCGCTATAGTTCGCTGAGAATCCACGGTAGCCGTCTGCTGGACTTGGGTGTTCTGCAAGCATATGTAACTTAGTTTGCATACCCGCCATAGCATAAACCTGACCTGCTAACTTAGGAATGAAGAAAGAGTTCATTGTAAAGTTAGAAGTGATTTGAAATTCAATTGGTTTATTGACTGGGAAACGAACTTCGTTAATTGTAGCTATTTGTTGTTCAGGATAGATAAACACCCATTTAAACTGTTCAGCGACTGCTTGAATTTTTAAATGTTCTTCCATCTGACCTTGAGTATTTGTTAACGGTCTATAAGGGTCATATTTGTGTGAACCCCACCATGTTAAATACGCAAGAATAGCAATAATAATACATGGGATACCCCATACTACAATTTCAATCGCAGTAGAGTGTGCCCATGTAGGTTTATAGTCTGCATCTTTATTTGACGCGCGATATTTCCAACCAAACCACAATGCCATTAAGATCGAAGGAATTACGACCAATAACATTAAGTAAATCGCAGTCATCATCAGGCTACTTTGACCTTCAGCGACTGGACCTTTAGAGTTTAGAAGTACTATATCACCACCACACCCAGTTAAGAGTGCGGTGATCGCAGATAAAGACAATACAGCTAAAGTCGTTTGTCTCATTTTACAACCTCGGTGAAGAGTCCCATTCCCTATATAAATATGGGATAGCGATTAAAGTGCCGCATGATTGAAAATGACTATTATTTCTAAATAGAAAACATTCTCAATGATCTGACACCGCTACGTTGTAGGGCATTATGCCTCATATCGGCAAACTTAGCTATACATAGAGAATGAATATATTGATGTAAAAATACCTGAGACTTTTAGTCGGAATTATAAAGAAAACAAAAACATAAATTATTAATTTCTGAATGTTTAGCTATTAAAAATGGCGGTATAACCGCCATTTGAATTATTCTGAAAGATCAATAACTTTGGTTTTAGAAATACGATCATGCAATGCATAATTCTCTTTAGAGAAAAACATAAACAAATCAACAATGAAAATGATGGCGATAAGCGGCAATATACTCATAATTTGTGACAGAATGAGAAATAAGAATGAACGAACAAAAAAGCCTCTTAAAGAACCTGGTAATTGATTGGTATTTACATCAACAATCTGTAGTTTGAATATTTTTTTGCCAATAGATTGCCCAAATTTAGTAATCATAAAACATTGAGTGATCAAGAGAATGAGTACAAATACCATCAAACCAATATTGAGATAAGCTGGCATACTTTGGCTAATCATTTCTGCAATTTTAACTTGGTTTTCTACTGAGAAACCGTCTGAAGCAACTTTGACCGCATCTTCTGGCATGAAGTAAGCGATAGCCATAATTTGCGGTAAAAATAATAGGGCAAAATCTACAAGTTTAGCTGAAATTCGTTTGCCTACTGGGGCTGCTTTAGTGATTCTTTTTGTACTTTTTTCAATTTTAATATTTTTGATTGCAGGGTTTTGTTGAGGATCAATTTGTTCACTAGTAGATAATGTCGGAGAGACATAACCAATAGGTTCATAAACGAGTTTACCTTGTGTAAGTTCACCAAGCGCTTTCCATTCTGTTAATCCTTGATGCCAAGCTAAATCCGTTAGAAGCACTTGCTGGCTTGCAAGCATTTGATTCAGTTGTTCAATTGAATACGGACCTGCTTGTTGGTTATTTCTCGCCAAGTAAATTTGCATAAAACTCAATTCTCAAAATAAATCTAAAAGTACATAATTGGTAGATGAAAATGAACACAATCGCAACTTTGTTCACCTACTTTTTTAAACCACTATGTATACTAGATTTTTGAATGTATTAACATTAAATTTACACGAAATCTTAAAATATCAAGAAAATTTAACTTATCTAGTAGAAGAGGGTTGATTGTAAAACTGGGTCTAACATTTAACCTAAGTGAAGAAAACTTTAACTTACGATCATGTATCGAGTGATTGATATCTGTGCTGAAAGTAAGAAAATTTGAACTAGATCTTTGATATAGCTTAATTCAAAATTTTAAAAAATGTACATAAAAAAGACCCTGCTTGAGGGTCTTTTTTAACTGATTAGATTAAGACTGTTTAATCTTTTCTTCAGCAAGGAAGAACCAAGTATCTAAAACTGAGTCTGGGTTTAATGAAACAGATTCAATTCCTTGTTCCATTAACCATTTTGCAAGATCAGGGTGATCAGAAGGACCTTGACCACAGATACCTACATATTTACCGGCTTTACGGCAAGCATGAATTGCCATAGAAAGTAATGCTTTAACTGCTGGATCACGTTCATCAAATAAGTGAGAAACAATACCAGAGTCACGGTCTAAACCAAGTGTTAACTGGGTTAAGTCATTTGAACCAATAGAGAATCCATCGAAGTGTTCAAGGAACTGTTCAGCAAGTAATGCGTTTGTTGGTAATTCACACATCATGATTACTTTAAGACCATTCTCACCACGTCTAAGACCATTCTGAGCCAATAATTCAATAACACGTTTCGCTTCAGATACTGTACGTACAAAAGGAATCATGATTTGAATGTTGGTTAAACCCATTTCATCACGTGCTTTTTTCAATGCACGACATTCGAGTTCGAAGCAGTCACGGAAGTTATCAGATACATAACGACTTGCACCACGGAAACCAAGCATTGGGTTTTCTTCTTCAGGCTCGTAAAGCTTACCGCCAATCAAGTTTGCGTATTCATTTGACTTAAAGTCAGACATACGAACAATTACAGGTTTGTCAGCAAATGCGGCTGCAAGTGTAGAAATACCTTCAACCAATTTTTCAACGTAGAATTCAATCGGTGATGCATAACCTGCTGTACGTGCTAGAACTGCTGCACGTGTTTCGCGTGGTAGGCTGTCAATGTTTAACAAAGCTTTTGGATGTACACCAATCATACGGTTGATGATGAATTCTAAACGTGCAAGACCAATCCCTTCGTTTGGAATTTGAGCAAAGTCAAATGCACGGTCAGGGTTACCGACGTTCATCATAATTTTGAACGGTAGTTTAGGCATAGATTCGATAGAATTACGTTGAATTTCGAAATCCAATGCACCTTCATAAATAAACCCTGTGTCACCTTCGGCACAAGAAACAGTGACTTCCTGACCATCTACAAGCACTTCTGTTGCATTACCACAACCTACGATAGCAGGAACACCAAGTTCACGTGCAATAATTGCAGCATGACAAGTACGACCACCACGGTTAGTTACAATTGCAGCAGCACGTTTCATCACTGGTTCCCAATCTGGGTCAGTCATGTCTGATACAAGAACATCACCTTCTTGTACTTTATCCATTTCTTTAATCGAAGTAACGATACGAACTTTACCAGAACCAATACGTTGACCAATTGAACGACCCTCACAAAGAACCGTACCTTTCTGTTTAAGGAGGTAACGTTCCATTGTGCCGACATTCTCACGGCTTTTTACCGTTTCAGGGCGTGCTTGAACGATATAGATTTGATCATCATCACCGTCTTTTGCCCATTCGATATCCATAGGTGCTTGATAATGTTCTTCAATGATCAATGCTTGTTTAGCAAGTTCTTGAAGCTCTAAATCATTTAAAGCAAATTGTTGACGATCTGCTTTTTCAACATCTACAACGACAACAGATTTACCTGCAGCACCTTCTTCACCATAAATCATTTTTTGGTGTTTTGAACCAAGATTACGGCGAATGACGGCATGTTTGCCATTTCTTAGAAGTGGCTTAGAAACATAGAATTCGTCAGGGTTTACTGCACCTTGTACAACCATTTCTCCTAAACCGTAAGAAGCAGTAATAAATACTGCTTCACGGAAACCAGATTCTGTATCAAGTGTAAACATTACACCTGCAGCGCCTGTTTCAGAGCGAACCATACGCTGAATACCAGCAGAAAGCGCAACAATATCATGTGCAAAATTTTGGTGTACACGGTAAGCAATGGCACGGTCATTATAAAGTGAAGCAAAAACTTCTTTAATTGCGATGAGAACGTTGTCGATTCCACGAATGTTTAAGAACGTTTCTTGTTGACCCGCAAATGAAGCATCTGGTAAGTCTTCAGCAGTTGCAGAAGAACGTACCGCAACAGCAATGTCAGGATTACCATTAGAAAGGGCAGCAAATGCTTCGCGAACTTCAGTCTCTAGACCTGTAGTAAGTGGAGTTTCTACAATCCATTGACGGATTTTTGCACCAGTTTCTGCAAGTGCGATTACATCATCTACATTTAATGCTGCAAGTTCTGCATTGATTTTAGCATTTAGGCCACTTTGCTCTAGGAATTCGCGATATGCATCAGCAGTCGTTGCAAATCCACCTGGAACAGATACGCCAGCATTTGCTAAATGACTGATCATTTCCCCAAGTGAAGAGTTTTTACCACCCACGATCTCAACGTCGTGTTTACCTAGTTTTTCCAGACCGATTACGCGTGCTTCCAAAGTTGTTACTCCACTTATGCAGTATTAATCACTATCTTGGCATGAAATTATAACAAAAAACTTAGCATTTTGATTCAACTAAGTGATAGTCATGTAAGATGGGCTTACTATAAAGATTATACATCGCTAAGACAAATGTTTGAGGAGATTTTTAATGTCAGAAAGTAACCAAATAAAGCGGAGCGTATTTTTTATTTCTGATGGTACAGCGATTACGGCTGAAACCCTTGGGCATTCATTATTAGCGCAATTTCCTCATGTAAAGTTTGATATCCATATTATTCCCTATATTACCTCTGAAGAAGCTGCAATGAATGTGGTCGAAGAAATCAATAAAAGGGCGGATAAAGATGGTCAACAACCCTTGGTATTCGATACTTTGGTTGATCCTTATGTTCGAGATATTATTAATACTGCAAATGCTGTGAATCTTGATGTTTTTGAAGGGCTTATCAGTAAGTTGTCCGACGTTTTAGGTACTCCGCCTACAACTTTAGTCGGACAAACACATGCAGTGACTGATTCTGAGTCGTATAAAGCACGTATTGATGCTGTTCATTTTGCTTTAGATAATGATGATGGCGCACGTACACGCCATTATGATAAAGCTGATTTAATTTTGATCGGTGTATCGCGTTCTGGTAAAACACCCACTTCAATTTATTTATCTTTACAGTTTGGTATTCGGGTTGCAAACTACCCATTGACCGAAGAAGATTTGGACGATAACCGCTTACCTGCAGTATTGAAAGAGCATAAAAATAAACTATTTGGCCTGATGATTGATGCTGAACGTTTAGTCGCAATTCGTTCTGAACGTAAAGCTAATAGTCGCTATGCGAGCTTTTCACAGTGTCAGATGGAGCTACGCGCAGTCGAGGGAATCTATATTTCTGAAGGGATTAAATATTTAAATGTTTCAGAGATGTCGATTGAAGAGATTTCAACACGTGTTTTACAGATGACTGGGCTTAAACGTCGTATTGGATAATCCATTATTATGTTTTTTGATGTGTATTGTAATGTAAGGACAGTAGTGAGCTGAATCAAATTTGGCTCTTTTTCTTTTATGTTTATTATTTTTTATAGTGTGATTTGTTATATGAATAAGATATTAAAAATAAGTTCATTTTTCATGCTTGTAAGTGTACAAAGTATATTTGCACAACAAACTAATGTTGAATCATTGAGCAACTTTGAAATTGGTTTGGTTGAAAAATACTATCAAAAAACCTGTTCAGGGCGTGGTGAATGTGATCAGTACAATGAAAAAATTTCTAGTGAAATTGAAAATAAAATAAAAAATGATTCATCTAGTTTTGCATATTCGTTTGCAAAACTCACTGAGAAAAATATGCTGGATATCCATTACAGTCCTGATCGAAAAATCAAATTTTATACGATGGACGTTTCTGCTGGGGGAACGATGAGAGAACCATATAGTTTAATTCAAGTGAAACAAAGCAATGCTTTTGCTTCCCAAGAGTTATCTCAAGTTGGATTTATCGATAAAATTGTGCAAGTCAAAATTAAAAATCAAGATGTTTATTTGGTCACCAGTCTATTTATTAATAGTACCTGTTCAAGGGGCTATCGGATTCACTCCTTTGTGTTGAATAACGGCAAATTTGTCGCGCAACCCATTTTTGAAACCAAAACTCAAAAACTTGATTCAATTGGTATTGAAAATGATTGTCAGGGATGGGAACATTCTGCTGATGATTTTATCCGTATCTCAAAAGATTTAAAAAATATAGATATATTAGTGGTGAATGCTTCAGGAAAATTGACCAATAACTATTTACGTTACCAAAAGACTCCACAGGGTTATCGTTATAGTGGTGTTGTCAAATAATAGTTAATCTAAAAAATAAAAGAGGCTAAAAAGCCTCTTAAACTCGAATCTTCTAAACCTATTATTCGTAAGTAGTAATAATCACATCCACTAAATGTTCAATTCCTTCCATACTTTGTACGGCATGCTCAGTAATTTTAACGACTGGCCAAGTGATTAATTTACAGTTTTTACGTTGCACCGCTGTATAGTAGCTATCTGATTTTAAAAATACTTTATTCTTTAGCGCAGAGTTCGGCATCAATTGACGTTTTAACCATTGTTCCTGAACTTGCGATTCTAGATAACGAATCGCCAACATTGATTTAACACGATGATTAAATAATCGACGGTTTTTGATGATCAAAGGGTGTGAGATTAGCTTTTGGACACCTTTTTCAGTTTGCGGTAAGATAAAAGAGGGTATGATTTGAAAAACTTTTACAAATTCAGCACTGTTTAAAACATGGCTAAGATGTGTGACTGTAAGTTGGTTTGCACCGATAATTGCCACGTTTAAACCTGTAAAATCGATGAGTTTAATCTCGGTAGATGCAATAATTTTACCTTTATAATGCTTAAAAAATTCCGGCTGATTTTGAAAAAAACCTTCATTTTGACTCTTTTTCCTGTCGAGCATATTATTTCCTTTTTATATTAATTGGTCGCAGTGGGTTCAGATGTTAATTGATATATCCAACTTGGAACTTTAGGTAAAGACTTTTCAGGAATCTTGTCAGTCACGCTAACCATGGCATCAATCGGAATATGGAACCATTTCTTATTGCGATCTACTACATTTTTGCCATGAAATTGAATGATTTGAAACCACGGGTTACGGCGTCCCTCTACTGTTCTTCCGCCAATTTTCGAAAATTTATTCATTGCTGCATATAATTTTTCTTCGGGAAGCCCGAGCTTAATAACATTGTCACGCATTTTATTGATCAGTGGTAAGTAAGCCAAAATACCGAGCATCAAACGTGGGTCGATTACCCTTACAGCCATTTGGGCAAGCTCAATAACGCTTTTATTGATCCCTTGTGCTTCCATCACACTGAAACCTACCCCTAAATGCCGTGCTTCATCACCATTAATCAGTTCAAAGGCTTGGTGGCAAACTGGATCATCTACAGTATCCAATAAAAAGGTGCATAAAGCGCCATCCAAAGCAACTTCAAGCATGGGAATTACTGCGCCTAAAATATAAAAAGGCATTTCATCGGCATAGGTATCCAGCCATTCAATAATTAAACGTAAATTTTTATTTGGTTTAGGGATATCACCATCTAACATTCCCCAGCGTTTCATAAGCGCCATTTCTGCATTGGCATGGCGTTGTTCTTCAGCATGGAAGATGGCGTACATTTCACGTAAAGTTGCCGTTGGAGCTTTTTTTGACATTGCTGAAAATGCACGAGCACCGACATGTTCAATCCACATCAGATCTGCCATAAAGTCTTTAAGTTTTGGCCATTGTTCGACTGTAACCAGCTCTCGACCTGGTGCATCCCAATCAATATCGGATAAAGTCCATTGTGTATTTTTGACTTTATCTAACATTTTTTCTAAGTCAATTGAAGCCATAGCAAATCTATCAAAAATAAGGATTTCATTGCATTTTATTTAATATCTCTGTGAATCAATTGGCAAAGATATTCATTGTGGAATGATGAAAAATATCAACGCAGTAATGATTTGATTTTGAAAGTGAAAATTTAGCTAAGTGATTGAGATAAAAAGAAAGACTTGTCATAAAAGGACAAGCCTTATCATTTGGAGCAATAGATTGTTTAACAATTAAAATTTATCTTCAGGTGTTTCTAGTTCTTTAACCTCAACTTGCTGAACAGGGTGGGGCTGAGGCAGTTCAGGCTGTGAATGAGTTCTGAGATATTCCAAGTCTCGAATATTCTTTTGTACAGCAACAGCACCGAAGAGGCTAAGTAAAAAAGCCATGATATAAAAGCCTTTCTCACTGAGTGTCATCGTCGCATTCCATAAACCCAATGCGAGCAGAACAATACAGATCACCACGGAAGCCCAGCACAGTCCATAATAAATTGCTGTCACTTGCTGACCTTCAAGTTTATCCCGAACAACTTTTTGCAGTGAAACAGCAGAAAATAGACCATAAAGGATCAGGATTAAATAATAGCCTTTTTCATTTAATAGAATTTGTGCATTGAATAAACCGACACAGTAGGCCGCCGCACCAGCAAGCAAAGCCACCCAACTGACTGCAATAAAAGCAGGGGTGGGTTTATTGATATATTGGTTCATTGTTGTTCCTTATTACTATTTTACTGATTTTTATATGTTCTATTATGCTGATTTGAAATGAGATGGCAAATCTTTTCAATTTATGAGAGCTAATTCAAATAAAATTTAAGTGTGGAAAATAGTAAATAGTATTTTAAATCAATTGGATATTTAAGCTATAGGGCAGTTTAATCAAAAAAAACCAAAATGAAATTTGTCATTTCATTTTGGTAAAGAGGAAAACATGATTGATTTGTATTATTTTTTTAAATCCATCAATAAACTAAAGTTGTCTAGGCGCTTCTGTGTATCATAAATATCGCAAGTGAAAATAAATTCATCTACCTGATATTTTTCTAAAAGTTGCTTTAGACCATTTTTCACTGTATCTGGTGAGCCAATTTGCGCCATACCTAAGAAGTTTTGTACGGAAATTTTCTCTGATGCAGACCACCGGCCTTCCATTGTTGCTATAGGCGGTTTCAGTTTTAAACTTTGCCCTGTCAGTAATGCAAGAATACGTTGATACACACTTGTGGCTAGATACTCTGCTTCCTCATCGGTTTGGGCAACGACAGTAGGAACCCCCATAGATACAAACGGTTTATTTAAATAGGCGGATGGTTCAAAATTTTCACGATAGAGCTGAATGGCTTGGCCTAACATTCTCGGTGCAAAATGTGAGGCAAATGAATAAGGAAGTCCTAATTTAGCCGCCAGTTGTGCGCTAAAAAGACTCGATCCTAAAAGCCACACAGGCACATGCGTACCTTGCCCTGGTGTTGCTTTAATTCTTTGCTGAGGCACTGCGTCGGCGAAATAGCTTAAAATTTCTAAAACATCTTGTGGAAATTGCTCTTCTGTTTCTTGACGACCACGTCTTAATGCACGCATGGTGGTTGGATCTGTTCCGGGCGCACGACCTAAGCCGAGTTCAATACGATTTGGATAGAGTGTTGCCAAGGTACCAAACTGTTCAGCAACCACTAAAGGTGCATGGTTGGGTAACATAATCCCTCCCGAGCCCACTTTAATATTTTTTGTATTGGCTAAGATGTAACCCAGCAATACAGCAGTTGCGGAGCTGGCGATACCGTCCATATTATGATGTTCAGCTAACCAAAGGCGATCAAAGCCCAACTGTTCTGCATGCTGGGCAAGTTGCAATGCATGCTTAAGTGAAAACTCAACTGTTTGATCTTCTCGAACAGGTGCGAGTTCTAGGATAGAGAACTTCGTATTCTTTAATACGGTATCTGTTAAAGACGACATTTTTAAACTCGAAAATAATATATATCGAAATAATACGATATAAGTGTGCAAATGTATATCGAAAATTGTCGATATTTAGTGCTTTTGATGTTGATTTTATTATCCAAAAAAATTAAGCACCCGAAGGTGCTTGATTTAAATAATTGGATATTAATTTTGCAATGAAATTAATTTTTCCAGTTATTCCAACGGTTTTTGTTTTTGTAGTGACCATAATGATTGCCATTGTCTTTGCGATATCCACGGTCATTATAGCGATAATCAACATTACGATAACCGCTACGATCATAACGATCATTGTAACGTCCATAACGGCTGTCATAGCGGTCATCATAACGACGGTCGTCACTGACTTTTTGACCTAATGCCGAACCACCTGCAGCACCAAGACCTGCGCCAATATAGCCACCAGTTGAAGTTCCCGTCACATTACGACCTACGGTATAACCACCAGCACTACCTAAAGCGCCACCGATGATCGCACCATTACGGTCACGTTTATTTGATGAAGCGCCTGCGCCAACACCACCACCGATTGCAGAACCAATCATCGCACCTGTTGAACCACCCATTTGTTGCCCAATTGCAGCACCCACCACACCACCAAGTGCAGATGTTAATGCTGTATTGGTTGAGTTACCTGCATGTGCAGTCGTCATCATTGTTGCTGCAATTACAGTTGCACCAAGGATTGCTTGTAATTTCATTTTAAACTCCTGATCGAAGCTTCTTCGAATTCTTTAACTTGAGGCTAGAATAACGAAACATTTAGCAATAATTATGGATTTGAATGTAAGCAATTTCTCTGTTTTGTGTGTGGATTGTATATTTGGCTGATTAATTTATTCATGATTAGTTTATGTTGATCTTATGAGGGGAATATTGTTGTCGTAATAATCATGATGATATTTTAATATTAAAATATCTTTTGAGATGCAGCTCTACCAATGTATAGCCATAACATACAGTCAACCTATTAAAAAACTTATATACAAGAATATAATTTCTCTTAATTAGCATTTTTAATTAAATCAATTGTATGGAAAATAAATTGTTTGATGATAAAAAGCTTGCAATGCCACACCTTACATTCAAAGTTTAAATACCTTTACGTAGGCGTTGCCTCACTTTTCAGATATGAAAAGATGATAAAAATCTTCCGTTTAACAGGGCTCTTGCGCTGCAAACAAAGCAGTGCTTTATTTTTGCTCATATACCCCCGCCCAACGGCGACATCCATGTCGCCCCACGGTAGGATAACCATCTAGGATTCACAAATACAAAAACTTATTCATAGCCAAAACTTCTCGATTTCATACAAAAAACATTAGCTTCATTGATGATCAATGACTGGATGAAAATCATTTGTATAAATAATTAGGGGGTTTGACTATAACGAAACGTGATAGTGATATGTGAATAAATATGAAGAATCGCTCGGGCTAAAGACAAATGATCGAAACTGAACGTTTAATTTTAAAACCATTTATGGAAAAAGATTTATTGGAAATCTCTGCTTTATTTCAGGATGAAGATTTTATGGCTTTTTCTCCCAATGGGGTTTTAACGACTGAGTCTGCCATAGGGCGATTTTGGGAGATTGAGAAACATTATAAAGAATATGGCTATGCAAAAATGGCGATTTTCTTAAAAGCAACTTAGCAAATTATTGGATATTGTGGTTTTGGAAAATGCGTATTGAATGGTAATCAAACCGTTGAATTAGGATTTCGTTTACTAAAACAAGAAAGGTGAAAGGGCTAGATAAAAGAAGCTGCAATCAAATTATGTGAAGATATTCAAGCTAGAGGCTTTAAAAATATAATTGCATTTTCTGAATAAAATAATGTTTCTGCGCATCAATCTTTACTTAAATTTTTATTTATACAAAGACTTACTTCTCATTTTTAAATATGCAGGTCATTTTTTTTGAAAAAGAAGTTGAAGAAAACGGAGCAGAATAATATGAAAAATAAAAAAGCACCCGAAGGTGCTTGATATCATTCACGGATCAATTAGTGATGACGACGGTGTTTTTTGTAGTACTTTTTATTGTACTTACGTTGATCTGCATGGCGGTCTTGAGAAACTTTTTTTCCGAGAACCGAACCACCCGCCGCACCAGCAGCAGCACCAATATAACCACCTGTGGTACCACCCATATTTTTACCGACGGTATAGCCACCAACGCCACCTAAACCACCACCGATTGCAGCCGCAGTACGGTCTTTTCTATTGGTTGATGCTGCAGCACCACCTGCACCACCTACTGCTGAACCAATCATTGCGCCAGTGTTACCACCAATTTGTTTACCTACTGCAGTACCAACGACACTACCTAGAGCAGAAGTTGCTGCAATACGTGTTGAGTTGTCAGCATGGGCACTTACTGTCAATACTGAAGTTACTGCTTATATAGTGCTTAATATGATCGTATTAAATTTCATGTGTTGCTCCATGTCCTTATTTGGACAGTTCTATCTATATTCGATGTGGCAAATGTAACAAAAATTTTTCCAAAAAATGTGGAGAGGAATCTGAAAATTGATAGCGTTTGGTATCTGAATGTATATTTTCTATTAAAAGTGAATTTAAAACACCCATATTAGTCAACAAATAGCATGAATAATGGAGAAAACAAACATCTAATCAAAAATCATGTTGATCATCTTGCTATAAATTCTACTGCTTATTTTGATGGTTCTTATATAAATGTGTCATTTAAATGGCAGAATCGGTAAACTAGGCACAATTTTAGAATTTTCTTACCAATTTTAAATGGGCTGTTATAAAGCTCGATGTTTTTGGTGAGGCTTAGATTGAGAATGTATTTAAAATGAAAGAATCGTTACGTTTACGATTAGACCAACTTTGTGATCGACATGAAGAGTTAGAAGCATTATTAGCAGATGTTGAAGTCATTTCAGACAATAAGCGTTTTCGTAATTTGTCCCGTGAGCATAATGATTTATCCGAAATTACTGATGTCTGGAAAAAGTACAAGCAAGCTGAAGAAGATATTGAAACCGCAGAAGCTATGTTAACTGATCCAGATTTTAAGGATATGGCTGTTGAGGAAATCAAAGAGAACAAAGCTTTAATTGAACGACTCGAAAGTGAGTTGAATATTCTCATGATTCCTAAAGATCCCAATGATGCCAACTCAGCATATTTGGAAATCCGTGCGGGTACAGGTGGTGATGAAGCTGCGATTTTCTCGGGTGATTTATTCCGTATGTATAGTAAATATGCTGAAACTCAAAACTGGCGTATTGAAATCTTATCTGAAAATGAAGGCGAACATGGCGGATATAAAGAAATTATCTGTCTAGTGAATGGTGAAGGTGTTTACGGTCGTTTGAAGTTTGAAAGTGGAGCGCATCGTGTTCAACGTGTTCCAGCTACTGAGTCACAAGGCCGCGTCCATACTTCAGCTTGTACTGTGGCAATTCTTCCAGAAGTTGATGTAGACACTACTGTAGAGATTAATGCTGCGGATTTACGTATTGATACTTACCGTGCTTCTGGTGCGGGTGGTCAGCACATTAACAAAACGGATTCTGCTGTACGTATTACCCATCTTCCAACAGGTACTGTTGTGGAATGTCAGGATGAACGTTCACAGCATAAAAACAAAGCAAAAGCGATGGCATTATTGGCTTCACGTTTAGAAAATGCGAAACGCGCTGCTGCCGATGCAGCAACTTCTGAAATGCGCCGTGACTTGGTGGGTTCCGGGGATCGTTCGGAACGTATCCGCACATATAACTATCCACAAGGTCGTATGACAGATCACCGTATTAATTTAACTTTATACAAGTTAGATGCAGTAATGGAAGGTGATTTGACTGAGCTACTTGACAGTTTACATCGCGAATATCAAGCAGATCAGTTGGCGATGCTTGCACAACAAAATGGTGGTTAATGAATATTGCAAAGGCTTTGGCCTTACGTGGAGAAGCTGAAAGTTACGAGCGTCAAGAAAATGCTTGGTTACTTGAGCATATTTTAAAAATTGATGCATTTGATTTGTCACTTAAATCTACGCAAGAATTAACGGTTGAGCAAGAACAGCAATATGTTAACGGTTTAGCGCGGATTGCTGCTGGTGAACCATTGGCTTATGTGACTGGCTCACAACCATTTTGGACTTTGGATTTAACGGTTAGCAAAGATACTTTAGTTCCTCGTCCAGATACTGAGGTCTTGGTTGAAACAGTTTTAAATCTTGATTTGCCTGAAGATACTCGTATGGTTGATTTAGGTACAGGTACAGGTGCAATTGCATTATCACTAGCGAGTGAGCGTCCTAATTGGTCTATTATTGCCACAGATATCTATGAACCAACTCTAGAAGTTGCTCTACATAATGCTGAAAAGCATGACTTAGGGCAGGTCAAATTTTTCTTAGGAAGTTGGTTTAAAGCTTTGAATCGTCAATTTTTTGATGTGATTGTTTCGAATCCACCCTATATCGATGTTGATGATGAACATATGCAGCATCTCGCTTCTGAGCCTGAACGTGCTTTGGTTGCCCAACAGCATGGTTTGGCGGATATTGAGCATATTATTCAGCAAGGTAAAAAATGGTTGGCGACACAAGGCTGGATTGTACTTGAGCATGGTTATGATCAAGCTGAAGCAGTTCAAAACATTTTTAAAGGTGCTGGTTTTAAACAGGTCAGAACTGTTAAAGATTATGGTGGAAATGATCGTGTGACTTTAGGTCAATGGATAAATTAGAATTGGATTGTTGTTTTAAAAAGACTTTGTTGGGTTGCAGTGATTGCTCAATCAACAAAGTCTTTTTTAACGCACAATAAACTTTAAAAGAATTCGATGTATTTTTATATTTTGAAGTTGAGCTTTAGAAAAATAGCTTAAGTCAAATTACTTTTAACCAATTGAATTGGCTCTAACAGTTCTTCACCTAAAGAGCTGAGCATTTCTCTTTCAATTAAACGGGTAATCGAATCTAAAGGTAAATCATTTTCTTGTAGGCCAAATGGTTCTTCAAGCTGGGCACTCAAAGCATCTAGACCTAAAAATAAATAAGCAATTAAACTGACGATAACAGGTGTCCAAATACCTAAGCTAGCTTCTAAGCTAAATGGTAGAATCAAGCAAAAACAATATACTGTACGATGTAATAAGACTGAATAGGAATAAGGCAGGGGGGTACTTAAAATACGATCACATCCGGCCTGAATATTACCAAGTGCAACAATATGTTGGTTTAAACCCTGATAGATAATGTCAGAAATTTCACCTGTTTTAAGTGATTGAACTAAAGATTTTTGAATTTCTTCTAAAACAAATTGTGAGGCATTGAGGTGATTTTTCAGCTGGTTAAAGGTCAATTCATCTAAATCGACTTTATTATTATAAAAATTAATGGATTGGTTTTGATTGCGTAAGCGATTTCTTAATAAACAGGTAAAAAGCATCACACGATACATTAAAACTTTACGCTGGCTTTCTTTTAAAACATGAGTATCACGAGAAAGGTGTCGTGATGTTGCAATCAATGAACCCCAGAGTTTACGACCTTCCCACCAACGATCATAGCAAGCAGTATTCCTGAAACTTAAGAAAATAGAGAGGATAATGCCGAACACGGTAAATCCAATTGCTGGTACAGCAGGAATTGTAAAATAGTGATGTGATGATAGGTAAACCAGAACTGTCGAGATCAGCACAACAAAGGTTAATGCGGGTAAGACTTTGGGAAGAATGGTGCCGTGCCAAGCAAAGAGAAGTGCGAAGCTGTTACTTTTATCTCGAATGATCATACTGTCTACCTAAATATTACTGCGACAGTGTTTCATAGAGAAAAGCAGAAATGCAAGTTGCAAATAAGCAATTTAAAAAAATACGGCTGATCAAAAGCCGTATCTGAATGGTTTAAGTTCTCCAACGTAAAAACCAGTTTTCAATCAATTTCATTAGACTATCTGTGATTTTACCGAGGACAGCCAGCAAGATAATCGCAATAATCACAATATCGGGCCGTGAGGTTTCTCGACCATCACTGAGCAGATAACCGATACCTTGTGTAGCTGCAATCAGTTCTGCTGCAATCATAAACATCCACGCTAGGCTTAAACTATTTCTTAGTCCAACGAGAATTCCAGGAGATGCAGCAGGCAGAACAATTTGGAAGATAGTTTGTAGATAGGTCAGACGGTATACTTTTGCCACTTCTAACAACTTTGTATCAACACCATGTATGGCAGATACGCTATTGGTATAGGTGGGAAAGAATGCACCAATCGCGATTAAAGTAATTTTGGAGGCTTCATCAATGCCTAACCACAAAAGCAATAACGGAATCCAAGCAAGGCTTGGAATAGATTTGATTGCTGAAAATGTAGGTTCTAAAAATTCCTCAATGTGTTTGTTTAAACCCACTGCAAGTGCAAAAATTAGCCCCAATAAGCTACCAATAAAAAATCCTAAAAATACGCGCCAAGTGCTGGTATAAATATGGGTAAATAAATCACCTGCGGCAAGCTCCTTGAATGAGCTAACTAAGCTACTTGGGGCAGGGAGAAGATAAGACTCAATCCATCCAAAACGAACTAAATACTCACATAATAAAATGAACAACAACGGAATCGTAATTCCTTTGACCCATTTTAAAACATTGGCCTTAAAGGCAGGTTTGTATAAACCCGCCTGCGCTATATGTACATTTGATTGTCTGTGCATCGATTGAGTATGTGTAGACCTTGTCATTACTTCTCAGCAACCTTGCCAATGACCTTTTGCGCATATTTGCTGTCAAATAGTTGATCCACAACTTGATTTACATTAGTTCCTTTTCGAACCAGTTCCTCTTCAGTCAAAATAGTGCCTGCTTTCTTTAGCGCATTAAGATGTTTCGCGGTTGGAATATTTTGATCTAGATTAGTTCGACTCAATTGCAACTTCGCCACTTCAAGTGGCAATTTTGCTTCACGTGCTAATAATTCTGCAAGCTTATCTGGATTGGCTTTTGCCCATTTACGTGCTTGTTCATAAGCTTTAATTACAGCCTCAACTGCTTCTGGGCTTTGGGTGCTAAATTGATCTTTTACACTTAACACACTGTAACTATTGAAAGCGATATTGCGATAGAGCAGTTTTGCACCTGTTTGCAATTGTGCAGACGCCATCAGTGGATCAAGACCAGCCCAAGCATCTACCTGACCACGTTCTAAAGCTGTTTTTCCATCTGGATGTTGTAGATGTACCAATTGCACATCGCGTTTATTTAAGCCAACCGTTTCAAGTGCTTGAAGAGTGAATAAGAATGGATCTGTACCTTTTGTTGCAGCAATTTTTTTCCCTTTGAGGTCTTTTAAGGATTTGATTGCTGAGTTTTTAGCTACGACTAATGCAGTCCATTCTGGCTGGCTTTGGATATAAACCGTTTTAATCGGACTGCCATTGGCACGACTCAATACTGCTGCTAAACCCGCAGTCGAGGCGAAATCGATACTGCCACTGTTTAAATATTCAAGTGAACGGTTACTGCCTTGGCTAAATACCCATTTGACCTCGGTTTTGGGTAAGGCTTTTTCTAACAGCTTTTGTTCTTTAACCACTAAACTTGTTGGGGCGTAATAGGCATAGTCTAATTTCAATGTTGTTGGGATGGCTGCAAAAGAATACGTTGCGGTTAAACTTAAGGCTAAGGTGGAAACTAAGCGTGTCATTTTTTTGCTAAAAACTTTCATATATACCCCATAAAACTCAAAGAGAAACACAGAGCTAGATATGTATATTTTTTAGGGTGAAAGCACAAAAAAGAAAAACAGATATTGACTTCTTAAAATATGAAATGTAAAAAATATTGGTTTAACCATTTGAATTAATTTATGTTTCTGGAATATGCATATTTGTTTGTTGAATAGATGATTATTGAAATGAGTTATAAAAAAATATTCTAATTAAATTTTAGTCATTAGACAAAAAAAATGCCTCGGTATCGAGGCATTTTTGGATTGGGGTAAATTAAACTGGATAATCTTCCAGACTATCTGCAATTTCAACTTGGTCTAATGCATTGGTTTCAAGTGCCAGACAGAGCGCAACAATTTTTGCAGTATCAGCAATATTTTCTTTTTTCATTGCTAAGCCTGATTGAATTGCATCTAATCGTTCTTGGTGAATATCAAGCGCTTGTGCGACTTCTGATGCATCATTGGTTTTGAAAAAATCATTCATGGCATGTTCAAAGTCATGATCTGAAGCTTTTAAAATACCTTCGATAAGCTCATCTAAATGTTCAGTTTGAGCAGAAAGGGAATGGATAAAGTTTTGAACTAGATTTTGTTCTAGTACATCAATCATCTTAATCATGTTAGTGACCTAAAAGTGATTAAAGGGGAGGAGGGTACAACAGGGAATAAGCAGAAAATCTGCTTTAAATTGGGTAATAAATATACCATTTTTGATCAAATTGCAACCTGATTCAGATGAGCTGTAAACAGAGAGCCTGACTTTATATTGATATATTTTTTTATTATAGTTTTGATTTAAAAGAAATTTCCTAAAATACTGTTTTTTTATTGAACGATGTTATTTGGGTTCTCTATAAGCACCTGGACTTAGACCAGTCCATTTTTTAAATGCCCGATGAAATGCGCTGGCATCCTGAAAATTCAACAGCTCACTGATGTCTTGTAAGGTATATGTGGTTTTACAAAGTAGTTCAATCGCCATGTCCCGCCGTATATCATTTTTGAGTTGTTGGTAACTGCTGCCTTCATTTTTTAAACGGCGTTGTATAGTGGCTTCTGAAATATTAAGCTGCGCAGATAGTTCACCAAGTTCCAACCATTCAGCAGGAGCAATAGAAAGTAATTGCTTGCGAATCATTGAACTTAAAGCCAAAGGATTCTTAAATCTTAATAGTAGATTTTCGGGGGTGTTTTTAATAAAACTATACCAAGATTTTTGGTCGCGTTTGATTTGAATATTTAAGTAGTTTGCATCGAATTGCAGATAATTTTCAACTGCTTGGTAAGTAATATTTTCACAGAATCGAATGCGATAATCGTTGTCATCTTCAGGAGGCATGCATTTTAATTGTAATTGATTGAGTAAAATTCTTTGATCTGCTAACCAACAGATTAAACTGTGAACCAACATGATATAAGTGGCATAGCAGAACATGCGCTTGGTTTGTAATTTGTCTGTAATGACAATGTATGCATAATTTTCATCTACAATCATTTTGCTGGAGAAATCATCCAAGACAAAATTAAAATATTGCAAAATTTGTTCAATCGCAGTCTGTAGGGTATCCGCTTGCATGACCATTTTAGACAATAAATTATAACAACCACGTCGCATCTGATGCGAGTCCATGCCAAAGAACTCATCATTCATATGGTCAGCTATTTTAGTCCAAAGTTTTGCATAAGCAGAAACAGCAATACGTGATTTGGCTGCCTGAAATATTTCCATTGGTATTTCTGCATCATGCAAAATCTGCTTTATATCATAGCCCTTATCTTGGGCACTGTTCAGGGCTTCATGTACCAATGCAATAGAAATTGTGCCTTTGCTTTCACTGAATTGTTGAATATTCACAAGGTATACTTTAATAAAACCAGATAATTTATGAAATTTTAAACAAAATTAAAGTAATTATGCATTTATTTTATTGTGGAAATAAAATGAATACAGAAACATATACTCAAATTTTATTCTAGATTCGTCAATGAATAATATGCTTTTTCTTGGCTTTAGCTCAATCTTTTATTACAAGAATGAAAGGGCTAGCTGTTGCAATTGATTAGCATTGAAAATAAATGATAATTTGTTATTTTAATGCATCTATGATCAAAAATAATGTATAAAAATGAAATATTCACTTTTATTGCCATTACTGGTATTGCCAATCACAGTATTTGCACTTGAAAATACAAATAAAGAGCGACAGTGCCTGAATGTAAACGAAAGTATTACAGTTAAGTCTTGTCTAATAGTCCATGGGATTGGTACTGATGCTGAATATGTTGAACTTAATTTTAGTAAAAAAGTGTTTTTTATTGAAAAGCCAATAATATGTTATAACACCGAGTGTGATGTAAGACTTGGTGATCAATTTAATCATCTCAAAGTTGCTGAAGTCTATTATTTAAGTGAGAAAAATAAAAAGCAAACAACACGGTTAATTGGTAAATATTGGACGTGCTATAAACAAATCGATGGAAAAATTAATGTGTGTTATAGAGAAAAATAAGTATTTTAAGATTATAAGAGCATTGATCCATTCTCTCCTATTCTTTTATGTTGTGATTTGACGCTGTTGATCTTATGAAATATTGCTATTGTCCAAATACATCATACAAGATGCAACTTTTGGAAATTGTACTCAAGCTTGACTATGTTTACTCTGCATCTTAAGTCGAAAGTGGGTTTAATTCATCATTTAAACTGCTCTATTCAAACAATGAACTAGGAAAATAAAATGAAAATTGAAGGAAAAGTTTTTGTAGTGACTGGTGGTGCATCTGGATTAGGTGCTGCTACAGCCACACATTTGATTGGTCAAGGTGCGAAAGTGATCATGGTGGATATGAATCACCAGCTTGGCGAAGAAATGCAGAAGCGCTTAGGTGAAAAATCAAAATTTGTTCAACTTGATGTGACGGATGAAATTGCTGTTGAACAATTCTTTAAAAATGTGGAACAGGATTATGCGCAATTAAATGGCTTAATTAATTGTGCAGGGATTGGTCCATCCGCCAAAGTTCTGGGTAAAAATGGCATCCATGCTTTAGATGCATTTCAAAAAGTATTGAATATTAATGTTGCAGGAACATTTAACATGCTGCGTTTTGCCGCAGATGTCATTTCTCGTTATGAGTTACAAGTAGGTGAAGAAGATCGTGGTGTGATTATTAACACTGCTTCAGTGGCTGCGTTTGATGGCCAAATTGGTCAATCCGCTTATGCTGCGTCTAAAGGTGCTGTTGTTGCAATGACATTACCTTTGGCTAGAGAACTTGCGCAACATGCCATCCGTGTGATGACCATTGCACCAGGGATTATGGAAACCCCAATGTTGAAATCATTACCACAAAATGTTCAAGATGCGCTGGGTGATATGGTGCCTTTTCCTAAACGCCTTGCGAAGCCTGAAGAGTTTGCACAGCTTGTTGGTCATATTTGTGAAAATAGCTATTTAAATGGTGAAACAATTCGATTAGACGGCGCAATCCGTATGCAGCCAAAGTAATCCGGTCTAATCTATCTGCTTATGTCTAAATTTGCTTTAACGCAAGCAATAGCAAACTTTTTAAAAAATCAATACTGCCTGACATGATCTCAACCATCGTGTTAGGTGGACTTCAGCCTAAATTTATACAAACAACAAGATTTGACTGGTCGCTGATCATGATTGCAGTGATTTAAAATTTAAAAGTGCTGAGAGGGATGCTCATATGATTCTCAATGATGAACAAAAAATGGTTCAGGAAATGATGCGGAATTATTCGCAGAATAAACTTAAATCCACTGCTGCTGAACGTGATAAAACTGCAAAATTTCCTCATCAAGAACTCAAAGAATTAGGTGAACTGGGTGCATTAGGCATGACCGTATCTGATCAATGGGGTGGCGCAGGTTTGGACTATATTTCCTTGGTGACGGCAATTGAAGAAATTGCCGCAGGAGATGGTGCAATTTCAACCATTGTCAGCGTACAAAATTCTTTGCCTTGTGGAATAATCCAAAAATATGGGACAGACCAACAAAAACAAGACTACTTAATACCATTGGCAACAGGTCAATGGCTTGGCTGTTTCTGTTTAACCGAACCACAGGCGGGTTCAGACGCAGGTGCTTTGCTATGTAAAGCAGAACGTGATGGCGATTCATGGGTAATTAATGGAACCAAACAATTCATTACGTCTGGAAAGCACGCACAAGTGGCGATTGTATTTGCAGTTACGGATAAATCCGCAGCGAAGAAAGGGATTTCTTGTTTTATCGTTCCAACCAATACAGAAGGTTATATCGTTTCTCGGATTGAAGACAAAATGGGGCAACATTGCTCAGATACTGCAACAATTGTTTTTGAGAATTGTCGGATTCCTGCTGAGAACATATTAGGAAATGAGGGGGAAGGATATAAAATCGCCTTGTCGAATTTAGAGTCAGGTCGCATTGGTATTGCCGCTCAATGTGTGGGAATGGCACGAGCAGCATTGGAAGCTGCGGTTGAATATGCCAATCAGCGTAAAGCTTTTGGAGTAGAGTTGGTACAACATCAGGCTGTAGCATTTCGCTTAGCCGATATGGCCACTCAAATCGAAGCAGCACGGCAGTTGATTTACCATGCCGCAACTTTAAAAGATACATGTTTACCTTGTCTAAAAGAAGCATCAATGGCGAAGTTATTTGCATCTGAAATTGCTGAAAAAGTCTGTTCAGATGCGATACAAATTCATGGTGGTTATGGTTATGTCGCTGATTTTCCGGTTGAGCGAATCTATCGAGATGTTCGAGTCAGCCAGATTTATGAAGGCGCTTCCGATATTCAACGTTTAGTTATCGCAAGAGCGGTGATTCATTAAGTTCAATTGTAGATTAGCGCATCAAAATTCTATCTCAAGACTAGCTTCGCACTGGTCTTTTTTTAAAGCCTTCCACCATGACAGGAAAAACAGATGTTCAAAAACCGCAATACAATTGAGGTATTTGGAAATTGTGTGTGAATTCTAATCATGATTATCTATAAGCATAGAAACACATGTTGAATGATTCAACATTTTAAAGAAAAGCTAGAAAGCAAAATATGGAACCGCACATCGAGATGATTTGTGCTGAAAATACAAGGATATTGCCATGAAAACATTGGAACAAGCCTATCAAGAATTCGATTATGAAAAACTAATCAATGAGCAACTGGTTGGCAACCCACAGTCAATCAATGCCTATATCGAGTGCTGCGAGCGTTTTGTTGGTTTAAATAAAGTGGCTTTGATCTGGGAAGGCAAAAACGGTGAGTCTTCACAATGGACCTTTGAACAACTGGCACAAGCAGCAGGAAAATTAGCCAATTATTTACAATCGCTCGGTTTAAAAACAGGCGATTGTATTGCTGGTTTGTTACCACGTACTCCAGAATTATTGATCACCATATTGGCAACATGGCGTATTGGAGCAATTTATCAGCCCTTATTTACCGCTTTTGAATCAAAAGCGATTGAGCATCGTGTAGCAACGGCCAATACCCAACTGATCATCACCAACATTGAACAACGTCCCAAACTAAACGGGATTGAACTTCCGCATATTCTGACCGTTCATCCACAAGATTTTGCCACAACAAAGCATGCAGATTTTTGGCAAGAACTAGAAAGTCAATCAGCTGAATGTGCACCCGTCATGATGAGTTTTGCAGATAATTTTTTAATGATGTTTACCTCTGGAACAACAGGTTTGGCAAAATCTGTTCCAGTGCCATTAAAAGCAATTTTGGCCTTTAAAGAATATATGCGTCACGCTGTTGATTTACGTGAAGATGATTCATTTTGGAACCTCGCGGATCCAGGTTGGGCATATGGTCTATACTATGGTATAGCGGGCCCATTGGGATTGGGACACAGTATCATCATGGATGAACGAGCATTTAGTGTCGACCATGCTTTGGAAATTATTCAAAAATACCAAGTCAGTAATCTTACAGGTTCACCTACAGCATTTCGTATGTTCTTTGGTTTTAAAGAAAAATTTAATACTTCGATCAAAGATCATTTACGTGCCGTTAGTAGTGCTGGTGAACCTTTAACTCCTGAAGTAATTCATTGGTTTAATCATGACTTAAATGTCAATATTTATGACCAATATGGGCAAACAGAATTAGGTATGGTAATAGGTAACCATCATGCTTTAACACATGCAATAAAAGTCGGCTCAGCAGGTTTTGCTAATCCTGGTCATCGTTTTGCAGTGTTAAATCAAGACAACCAAGAAGTTGAACGAGGTGAGATTGGAACGCTAGCAATTGACTTCTCTCAATCGCCACTCACATGGTTTAAAGGTTATGGTGGGAATAATCGTAAATCCTTTGCTGGTCATTATTACTTAACTGGAGATACGGTCCGTTTGAATGAATTAGGTGGGGTGGATTTTATTGGTCGTGCAGACGATGTCATTACAACTTCAGGTTATCGTGTTGGGCCATTTGATGTTGAAAGTACACTTTTGGAATGTGTCGAAGTTTTAGAATCTGCAGTCATTGGCAAACCTGATCCAGAAAGAACAGAGATCGTAAAAGCTTTTATTGTGCTCAAGCCTCAATTCAAGGGTTGTCAGCAATTGAATGCTAAATTACAAGAATATGTACGTTCACGATTATCTAAGCATTCTTATCCACGAGAAATTGAGTTCGTTGAAAGCTTACCTAAAACATCTAGTGGCAAAATTCAACGTAATTTATTGAAGCAGCAAGAAGTAGCTAAATTACAGCAAATACAATTGCTGGCTTAATATATTTTAAAGTTCCATGCTTTGCACCCGAAAGGGTGCTTTTTTTTATGATCAGCATGAGATCTCGTATTTCTAAGGTTCTTATAACAATTTTAGTCCACTTTGCCAGTAGTATATTTTGTCTAAACTATAAATGGATCAAATAGAATGATTTAAATTCACGATATTGTCATTAATAAAAATTAATCTGCTTTAAATTTCAACAAACGTTAAAAACTATGCAAAATTTAAAACTACATATACTTTGTTTAAGCCTTGCACTATTGGGCTGTTCATTTCCAAGCTATGCACAATTGATGTTTAGCCAATACATTGATGGTACAGTAAATAGAAAAGGCTTAGAAATTTATAATCCAGATGGCAGCACTGTAAATCTTGCAGATTATCAAATTGAACAATATACCAATGGGGCAACGAGTAAAACAGCAACTTACACCTTAGAGGGAAATTTAGCCAGTAAAGCAAAATTTATTATAGGTCGTACCGAATTACAGGCTGAACTTGGCACTAAAGTGAATCAGGTTGCTGGTTTGTCATTTAATGGTGATGATGCCTTGGTCCTTGTTTATAAAGGTACACCTGTAGACCGCTTTGGACGGATTGGGGAGAAACCAGCAAGTGGCGGCTGGGGAACAACAATCACCAGCTATCAAAATAGCCTAAGTAGAATAAAAAATAAAAATGATGTCAGCGCTGTAGATCCAAATAGTGCCTTTGATTTGGACAGTGAGTGGAGCAAATGGTCAGATCGTAATGCATTCAGTAGCTATTTAGGTACTGGTACAACGACACCGCCAATCACTGCAATCAGTTGTAGTACTGCTGATACTGCAATTGCAGATTTACAATCTGCGGCACAAAACCAACAATATGTGGTTCGAGGTGTAATTACTGCGGATTATCGCTATCAAAATGGTTTTTCAGGTTTTTATATTCAAACTCCTGACAGTAAAGCTAAAGCAAATTTAAGCAATGCGATTTTTGTCTATCTCCCTGCTGCAAGCACAATCACTGGCGGTAAAGTGGGTGAAGAAGTGATTCTGAAAGGGCGTTTAACCAATTATGAAAATCAATTGCAAATTGATCAACTGAGCAGCAATATTCAAACTTGTAATAATCAAGCCGCAAGTTTGGTGAGTTCTACTCCGATTCAACTGCCATTTTCAAGTTTAACCGATGCTACAGGCAATGCACCTAAGCGCTATCAAGGCATGTTGGTGAAAATTCCTCAAACCCTAACGGTTAGCGAGAATTATGATTATGGTCGATATGGTCAATTGTCTTTAAGTTTGGGACGCTTATATATCCCAACCAATTTATATCCTGCGAAATCCAATGAAGCGGTTGCTTTAGCAAAACAAAATTTACTGTCTAAGATTATCTTGGATGATGGTTATAATAATCAAAACAGAACACCATGGTTGCCACAAACATTTAATGCGGCAAACACTTTACGTACAGGCTATCAGCTTAAAAATGTTGAAGGGATTTTGGAATACCGTTTCAATGCTTGGCGTATTCAACCGATTCAAAACAAAGCTTTGCCTGAGGTTGTCAAAGACAGTAATCTGCGGAATTCAACCGTCTTGGCAAAAGAGACTAAACAGGTTCGTGTTGCCGCATTTAACGTCTTAAATTATGACAATTCTCCGCTGATTGGTGTTAAACCAGATCGTGGTGCAAACACCGAGACAGAATTTAATCGTCAACATGCCAAAATAGTCAGTGCGATTAAAACCATTGATGCAGATGTTTATGGCTTAATGGAAATTGCCAACAATGGTTATGGCGAAAAAAGTGCTGTGAATTACTTAACCAAAGCTTTAGGTGCAGATTGGAAATATGTCATCCCACCGAATATGGATAAGTTAGGTACTGATGTGATTGCAGTTGCGATTATTTATAATAGCAAACGTGTAAAAGCTGTTGGTAATCCTGTGGTATATGATGATTTGACACAGAAAAACCGAGTCACGATGGCACAAAGCTTCCAAGCGGTAACGGGAGGAAAAACCTTTACTGTTGTACCAAATCACTTAAAGTCTAAAGGTAGTTGTCCTGACGATAAAACTTCACCAGAAGCAAACCAAGGTGATGGTCAAGGCTGTTGGAATCCGACTCGTGTTACTGCAGTACAAAAGTTGATTCAGTGGATTGCAACCAACCCGACCAAAGCTGAAAAACCAAATTATTTATTGGTCGGGGATATGAACAGTTATGCCAAAGAAGATCCAATCTTGGCATTTGAAAATGCGAACTACAAAATATTGCTAAATGATGAAAAAGTAGGGCAAGGTAAATCTGCATATAGCTATGTCTTTGGTGTGGCCAGTGATGCAACCGGGAATGGTGGTGCGGGTAATTTAGATCATGCCATTGCAGATGCAAACTTATACCCAATGGTTAAACGTACTTTTGCATGGCATATCAATGCTGATGAACCAACAGCATTAGACTACAATGAAGAATATAAGACTGAAGAGCAAATTGCTTCTTTCTATGCGCCAGATGCTTTCCGTTCTTCTGATCACGATCCGGTTATTGTTGATTTAGATTTAAATGAATCAAGTGGTACTACAGGTGGGCATAAGAGCAGTGGGGGCAGTACGGGGCTGTGGTCTTTATTTGGACTGATGTTGCTTACAGCGAGCTCAGTATTAGCGCGTTCTAAAAAGAAATCCTAATACGCGATATCTTTTTTAAAGAGAAACTAGTGATCTAGTTTCTCTTTTTTATGCTTTTATAAAACTATAGAACATAAAAAATTGCACCAACTGATTTAAGACTGAATCTCTTCATAGATCAAGCGAATGATTGGTCGAAATTCTATTTCATCCATCCAAATCATTCAGTTTTATCTTTCAACGGTATTATGGCTCGGATCACGGTAAAACCCTGCTGAGAATGGATTTCAAAACTACCTCCAATTCTTTTTACTCGCACTTGCATACTCTGCAAACCCACATGCAAGCCAGCTTGAACTTGATCTACTTCAAAGCCAATGCCATTGTCTTGAATGGTTAAAACGAGTTGTTGTCGTTCATCTTCAACCAATGAAACTTCGACATCAGTTGCATGGCTATGTTTTACAATATTGGTTAAGGCTTCTTCTGCGACACGAGAAAAGGTTAAACAAATCAATGCAAGCGGTTTATGTTTCCATTTTTCTGCAAAAATCCAAGTCGATTCAATCTCCATTTCTTCGAAAATTTGTATAAAACGATGACGCAATGGCGCAACCCACATCACTGGACTTTCTGGTATTTTTGCCCCAGCACTGCTTCCTGAGTCAATCACTTGGCGTAAGTCATTTCTTAACAGTTTAAACATAGAGATCACTTGTTGTTTTTCAATATGTTCACTGTGATCCAGTATAATCATCGAGCGAACAATTGAACCACCCAGTCCATCATGTAATTCATGGGACAGGTTTAGACGCTCTTGCAACCGCATATTATCAATTTCGAGTTGGTATTTTTTATCTAAAGATTGTTCTAAGTCAAACGTGACTTTTTCAATAGTTTCTTCAAGCGTCTGATTAAATTTTTCAATACGTCCAACATTTTGCGAAATACGATAAGCCAAGATAAACGAAATCGCTAAGCTGGTAATTGGTGCGGCCAATGGCGTCCAATAGAGCGTTTGATCCAGATGATGGATCATGCTATAAAAATCATGAACAATAATAAGTAAATAGATAAGGAAAATAAACGCAAGCAGGAGAATGTCCATCTTTCTACGTTTAAAAGCAATCCACTGGAAAAACAAGCAGTTAAAAATAAATACCATGCCAGAATAGAAAAAGACAGAGGATAAGCTACGTTCTAGATAATTGATCGGTGTCAACAGCAATGCCGCAATTGCGATTGTAGAAGTTAATAAAAGTAAACGTTCTAAATACGGATAATGGCGATTGGCAAAACGCCAAGCAAATAAACAGAGGCAATAGGTATATCCAACTAAAAACACCAGATTTAGACGTGCTGTTAAGATACTGTCGGTAAAAGGAATAGGAATGGTCGAAATAATATTATAGGCAAACAATACCCATAAAAATGAAGTTAAACCAAACCACCCAAAGGCTTTTTCTTGGCGTCGAAATAGCCAAATGGTAAAACCTGTAGTTCCCACCACAAAGGTAATAATAATATTGATAAAAAATAAAGTTCGCCGTTCAAAAACCAACTGATCCTGTTGATTGGCGATATCTTCGGCCTGACCAAATTTAATTTTTCCTAGGCCTGAATGTTGTGATGCAACCCCTACAACACGGACTAAAATTTCATTTTGCTGGTTTTGAATAGATGCAGCAGGAAGCACCCAATATCTTGGCATATTCCAACTTCTAGACAATGGCTCTACTAAGGATTTGTCTTTCCATAACAGTTCATTATTGCTATAGACAGCTCCTGCAATATTGATTCGTTCAATCAGTAAGGCGACAGGTTGATTTTCCTGATCGCACTGATATTGCCATTTGATTTTATACCAAGCAGCGCCTGTGTAGTTTTTCCAGCGCGTTTCCCAGTCATCTGGCAAGGTGACTGTTTCCCATCCCTGTTGGGGAACCTGTTCAAGATTTGCAAGCGCTTGAGCAACTTGTATGCTTTGGATTTGAAAATGGCAGGCTGCATCTGTTGCATTGGGCTGAGCTGTTAAGAGAGCACCAGCAAAAGCAAAATGTTGTGTCAAACTTAGGATAAGACCGAAAAGCCCGATTAACTTTAGAATTAGTCGAGTAATCCTAAGTTGCGTGCTGTATCGATGGCTTTGGCTCTGTTGCATACCGCAAGTTTCCGATAAATATGTTTAATATGAGATTCAACGGTATAACGGGATAAATTGAGTTGATCTGCAATTTCCTTATTGCTTAAGCCTTGAGAAACTAGTTCTAAAATTCCCAATTCTCTTTTGGATAATACACTGTCCTGATCCATTACCTTCTGAATGGGCGATGTTTTATTTGAATTATTTTTCTCATTAAAATGTAGTTGTTTTAAAATTTTTTGGGCAATAAATGGATCAATAGGGGCCCCACCACGTAAAACACTTTTAATCGAAAGAGAAACTTCCAAGTCATCTCTTTCTTTCAAAACATAGCCTGTTGCACCTGCACTTAATGCATTGAGAATGGCATCTTCAGTGCTCCAAGCTGAGATCACTAAAATCATGATGGTTGGATCATAGTTTTTTAAAATTTCAATAAATTCAATTCCATTTCCATCAGGCAAGCCTAAATCAACCAATGCAAATGAAGCTGAATGTATACTGAGTTGTTCTTTGGCTTGAGCTAAACTTTGGGCAAAACGTAAATCTGAAATTGAGTATCCAAGATTAATTAATATGTCAGTCAGTCTTTTTTGTATAAGAGGCTCGTCTTCTACGATGATAACTGGAACAGGTAAACTTAACTCATTGTTCATGATGTAAAAAACTCGCCCATGTCTATTGGACTTAGTTTTTCAGATATTGATGACTTTATCTATACCTGATAATAGGTATTTTTAGTATTTAATAAGGGTCTTTTGATATTTCATAAATGGCTTGCGTTGTAGGTTAAAATTGAGCATGAGACGTATACGTCGTAAAGCATGAAGAGAATAGCGAGACTATTTTCAAGTTTCATAACGAAGGCTGAGATAATTTTAACCACAACCCTGAGCAAGAACAAAGCACTGCTTTGTTTGCAGCGCAAGGCGCAGCGGGGACTAGCGTGTTTTTTGCCTCTACATCGTTACCTTGCGAAACGATGTTTCTCATCATTTAGAATGACTAAATTTCGTATTTCGCGCCTAGTATCATCTAAAAATATTCGTAGTCGCAAACATAGACGAATTGTTAACAGACCCAAAGTGATTAGAAATGAATATTCAGTTTATTACAATCGAGTTTTAACGCGCTAAATGAGTATCAAATGATGTCTAAAGTCAATTTATTGAGATCAAGTTAACTTTTTGAGATAAGGTTATTGAGACTGGTTAAGTAAATATTCAAATTTTAGTAGATAAAAATCACAATTTAAAAGCAAAATATCGGTTATATTCGATAAATAATGGATTATTTTTATAATGGATGTCGTTTACGATGATTAAATTCCTTAGAAATTTGGCAGTGATACAATGTATTGCGATTACCATTTTGGCTATTGTTCTTTACTTGTATTAAACACTTAGCATCACTGCCTTAAGAAAAATAAAGATGTTTATTTTACCGCGCTAAATTGATCAACTAAGCTTCGACTTGCTTCATTCATCCCTATAATTTCAACCTGAATGTTATTTTGCAGAAACTTGTTCTGTGCCTGATTGAGCATACTGACAGAGGTAATATCCCATATATGGGCATGAGTTAAATCGATAATGACATGATCAATAGATTCATTAAAATCGAAAAACTGAAAGAATTTGTCTGAACTGCTAAAGAAAATTTGCCCAAAAATTTGATATTTACGGGTCGTGCTGTTCAATAGATGAGACTGGACACGCACTGCATTTTCTAATTTATTGACTAAGAAAAGTGCAGATAAAAGTACACCAACCAATACACCTAAAGCTAAATTATGCGTCATTAGTACAATGACCACCACCGCAAGCATCACGCTATTGCTTTGTTTGGGATGTTTTGAAAAGTTTTTGACTGAATCCCAGTTGAATGTAGTAAAAGCCACCATAATCATAATTGCCACAAGTGCAGCCATTGGAATATAAGACAGCCATTCTTTTAAAAAGACCACTAAACACAGTAAAAAAACACCAGCAATCAAGGTCGATAGGCGAGTTCGTGCGCCAGAAGATACATTGATAATTGATTGCCCAATCATGGCACAACCTGCCATCCCTCCCATAAATCCACTGACCATATTGGCGATGCCTTGACCACGACATTCTTTATGACGATCACCTTCAGTTTGCGTCACTTCATTAACAATTGTAGTTGTCATCATGGTTTCGAGTAAACCCACGGTGGCTAAAGTGATGGCATAAGGAAAAATAATTTTTAAGGTATCCACGTTAAGTGGAATGTCTGGAATCAGAAATAGTGGTAAAGTGTCTGGAAATTTTCCTAAATCACTAACTGTACGCATATCCGCACCCAAAAATAAGGCAACTAAACTTAGTACAATAATGCACACTAAGGGTGAGGGAATGAGTTGACCGATTTTGGGAATATAGGGAAAAAGATAAACCAACCCTAAGCCAAAGGCGACAAATAGATAAGCCGTCAGATCCATACGTTGTAATTCAGGAATCTGTGCAACAAAGATGAGAATGGCCAATGCATTAACAAAACCATAGACGACAGACTGTGAAACAAAACGCATCAGCTTTGCAACTTTAAAATAGCCAGCAAGAATCTGAATAATTCCAGTCAAAATTGTGGTGGCAAATAAATACTGTAAACCGTGATCTTTGACGAGGGTAACCATGAGCAATGCCATCGCGCCTGTGGCTGCGGAAATCATTGCAGTACGTCCACCGAAGAAAGCAATGCTCACTGCAATACAAAATGATGCATACAGACCAACTTGTGGATCTACACCTGCAATTGCAGAAAAAGCAATTGATTCAGGAATAAGTGCTAAGCCCACGACCATTCCAGCAAGTACATCTGTACGAATATTGGAAAACCATTCCGCTTTTTTTAGACTAATCACTACAAACCTTTCATCATTCTTTAAAGATGCGTATGTTAAAACATCTCTTAGTGAAAAAGCAGTTAACTTTGACTTGAAAAAGTCTTCATTTTGTTGAATATTCAAGTTATAGCTGATTTTATAAATTTATGCTTTTTGCAATTTTATGTTTTACGACTTGAAATTGTGATCTGAGCCATTTACAACTTAAACAGTCATATAACAAGGATTAGATATGAAATTATATTATTCACCAGGTGCATGTTCTTTAGCGGCCCATATTTTACTCAACGAAATTAATGTTGATTTTGATCTAGAACGTGTTGATTTAAAAACGCATAAAACAGAAAAGGGCGCAGATTATTACGAAATCAATCCAAAAGGCTATGTACCCGCATTAGAAATCAATCCAGGGTTACTTTTAACTGAAAATGTTGCAGTACTGCCTTTTATTGCACAACACGATCCTAAACAAGATTTGATCCCACCATCAGGTTTGGGACGTGCTAAAGTTTTAGAATGGTTGGGTTATTTAAACTCAGAGTTGCATGATGAATATGCTGTCTTCTTTGATCCAGCAATCACTGAAGATGAAAAAGTACGTGGCTATGCAACCATAGATAAGATGTTGAAATATATAGATGACTATCTTGCCGAGTCTGAATACGATTATTTGGTTAATGACCGCTTTGGTCCTGCTGATGCGTACTTGTTTGTACTGACAAATTGGTCGAATTCAATTCATCATGATCTAACTCCATTTACCAATATTGTGGCATTACGTAATAAAGTTGCTGAACGTCAATCTGTACAGATTGCAATGCGTGATGAAGGTTTAATTCCTTAAGTATAGTGGAATAGAGCTACAAAGCACCTACGGGTGCTTTTTTATTGAATTGATTAAAGTGAAATGGGCAGAAGCAGAAAGAATTAGATATTTATTGTTGATTTTTAGTCAATAATGTTTTGTTTATTTTTGCGTTTTTTGCAATAAGAATAAGCTCTATAGTTGCGCCATAAATCAAACGTATTGGCAAAACATAGGTAAACAATGAGTAATATCTTAATCGTAAATGGTGCAAAACAGTTTGCACATTCAAAGGGTGAATTAAACGATACTCTGACTGACTTGGGTAAAGCAGTACTTACCGATTTGGGGCATAGTGTAAAGGTGACACGTACTGATGCAAATTACGATGCTCAAGAAGAAGTGGAGAAATATCTCTGGGCTGATGTAGTGATCTATCAAATGCCAGGTTGGTGGATGGGTGCACCGTGGACCATGAAAAAATATATTGATGATGTTTTTACCACTGGTCATGGCCGTTTATATGCCAATGATGGTCGTAGCCGTTCTAATACTGCCAAGAAATATGGTTCAGGTGGTTTAATTCAGGGGAAAAAATATATGTTGTCATTAACTTGGAATGCACCCTTACAAGCGTTTGATGATCCTGAGCAATTTTTCCATGGTGCTGGTGTAGATGGTGTTTATTTACCTTTTCATAAAGCCAATCAATTTTTAGGGATGGAAAGCTTAGAAACATTTATTGTCAATGATGTGATTAAAGCACCGCAAATTGCGCAATATGAACAAGCATATCGCCAGCATTTGCAGCAGCTTTTTGCTTAAATTAATTGGTATTTTGAATATCTCATTTAAAAATTTAAGGAGTTTAAAATGTTGACCATTGTGGCTGAAATCCGCGCATATCCAAATGGATTACACAAAGATAAAATTATCCAAGCATTTAAGAAAATCACCCCAACAGTATTACAAGAGCAAGGTTGTCATGGCTATCAGTTATTGGTTGACGCTGATGTTGATGTAAGTTATCAAATCAAGGATTATGATTTGATTGTGATGCTTGAAAAGTGGGAAAGTATTGAGCTTCTCAATGCACACTTGCAAACTGAGCATATGCAAGCTTATCAACTTGAAGTAAAAGAGCATGTTGCTGATGTTAAAATCCGTATTTTAAACAATGGATTTTAAAATTTATACATTGCTGGATAGATTAAAAATATATAAATCAAAATGTCGAGCTTGATTATTGAATCTAATACTTAAAGTCAACCCAGCCGAGTTGGAGCGAAGTAGTTTAGTTTACTTTTGTGGGGGAGTGTTGGCCTTATTGCTTTTGTATGGAAGATACAGAGTATCTTCCATACATTCTTCCCCAGCTTTATGAATCGTTGGTAGATGTGAAAAGTGTTCTATTCAAATTCACCGTAGTCTTTAAAATTAATCTGCTCAAGTTTAAGTGAATAACTGTTCTTTAATTTAGACCAAGAAACTTGCTTAGCTTGATCCTGATTTTCAAACGCACTACCTCCCGTAGTATTTTTAATTTTACCTGTTAGAAAATTGATACTTTTCGCACTGGTTTCACCAGAAGCGCGATGGAAGTAATCTGTATCGTAACCAATTAGTTTAAAAGACTGGTTTTGATAACGAAAAGTAAAAGCGTTGTTATAGACAGACCATGAACCGCAACTGAGCCAATAATGTAAATTAATTTTAACTAATCCATTTTTGATGTTGAGTGGATCGCTTTCACCTAAAGGGTCAGTAAGACAGGGTGATTCTTGATCTCCCTCAGTAGGAAGCAAGGAATTACTTGCAATAAGACGATAGCCTTGAGGGCCTTTAAATAAAATTAATAACTTTCGATTGTTTAAATTCAGCTGAGGATTACCTAATCCCTCATTTGTCACAATATTTTTTGGATCTGTATTTTCAATAATTAAAGCAAGATCCGCTTGTTGATCACCATTTAAATCACCTTGTGCTTTACTCAGTACTTTCCAGTTTTTGGGGACAAATGATTGATAGTCAGCTTTGGTATTGGTGTCTGCCCAAACCAAAGCTGAGCATATTGTTAATGTACAAAATAAAAGTAACCCAGTTTTGTTTTTCATTATTTTTCTCCAATAAATTTAACGCTAAAGTTATGAATAAATTCTTCACTATCCCAAGGGATATTTTCCAAAGTATAGCCTGTCGAAGTTCTCAGTGTTTTCCAAACAATTTTGGCTGGCGTTTCAACTTGTGCAAAGATATTTGGAGTTGTGGTTACTTTGGCTTTGTTGCTTAGAAAGTTAAGGCTAGTTTCTTTTAGTTTGCCACTAATTTTATCTAAATCATAAACATCAAATCCAATGAGGTGGAATTGATTGTTCTTCAGTTTAAACCCATAGGTATACATCAAGCCATATGTATTGCTACAAGATGACATGGTATTGAATAACACATCTAAGCGTTGATTTTCTATCGTCAACGTAGAATCATCTAAAGCATCTTCGATACAGAGTTCTTCTGAACGATAGGTCCAGTTAGAAATTTGCCGACTTAGCTTGAGTTGTAATTGTTGATCTTTTCGAAACAGCACTAATAGCTTTCGATTGTGCTGGTTTTTATTTTTGGGTTGAATGATGATAGCAATATCCTGTCTACCATCCTGATTCAAATCACCCTCTGCTTGAGCAAGAATTTCCCAATTATTTGGAATAAATTTTTGTAATGAGTTGGAAGGTTGATTTGCAAAACTTAGCGATGAATAAGCGATCAGGAGAAGGGTGGTATTTATTATTTTAGTCATGATCTCTCTCAATGAATGTATCAAGATATTTTGAGCCTAAAAGTACTTCGGAAAATCCTTTTAGGCAATTCAAACTATTATTTAAAGAAATAACCTGTTTCAGGTGAGCTTGCATTTGCCATACGTTTACGTGGCATACGACCCGCCAAATACGCTTCACGTCCAGCTTCAACCGCTTTCTTCATTGCTGATGCCATTAAAACTGGATGCTGTGCAGCGGCAATCGCGGTATTCATTAGTACACCATCGCAACCTAGTTCCATTGCAATTGCGGCATCGCTCGCAGTACCTACACCAGCATCAACCAAAACTGGCACTTTGGCATTTTCTTTAATAATTGAAATAGTATGTGGATTTAAAATGCCTAGACCAGAACCAATCAAGCTACCTAAAGGCATAATCGCAACACAACCCATGCTTTCGAGTTCTTGGGCGACAATAGGGTCATCTGATGTATACACCATCACTTCGAAGCCATCTTCAATCAATGTGCGAGCAGCATCAAGTGTTGCTGTTATATTGGGATAAAGGGTTTTCTCATCACCTAATACTTCCAATTTGACCAAGTTATGACCATCTAAAAGTTCACGTGCAAGCATACAAGTACGTACTGCGCTATTGGCATCAAAACAACCGGCTGTGTTTGGTAAAATGGTATATTTTTCAGGAGGAAGTATCGACAGTAAGTTGGGTTGATCTGGATTCTGCCCAATATTTACTCGGCGAATCGCAACAGTCACAATTTCAGCGCCACTGGCTTGAATTGCTAAATCAGTTTCTTGCATATCTTTGTATTTACCCGTACCAACAAGAAGGCGTGATTGAAAAGTACGAGAACCGATAATAAGAGGGGAGTTTTCAGTAGGAAAATCTAGCATGGGAGAGCTCCAAATTAGCCGCCACCGACAGCGTGAATGATTTCAATACGGTCTTTTTCAGTAATAGGGGTAAGTTCAAGTTTACTTTTTGAAATGATCATTTCATTCATTTCTACGGCAAAGCGTTTACCTTCGAGTGAAAGTTCCTGAACCAGTTGTAAAAGATTTTGGCAAGCGGTTTCTTGAGGCTCACCATTTAAGAAAATTTGCATATACATTCCATTCGATTGCGCAAATTGTGAGGTCTAAAATCAAAATAAATTTATTTAGCGTATTTCAATGCGTTCCATGCAAGAACTAGCCAACCTGCAATCATGAGTGCTCCACCAATGGGTGTAATTGCACCTAAACCTCGTGGTAAACCTAGTGCCATGACATAAAGCGAACCGCAGAAAAATAAAATACCGATTTGGATGAGTAAGAAGCTAGCTTTGATTGGAAGTTGTGGAATGACTTTACCGAGAATCGCCAATGCCAATAGACCTAGTGCATGGTAGAAAAAATAATCGGTTGCTGTTTGCCACCATACCAACTGAGCTTCAGTTGCATGAGCTTTTAAACCATGTGCGCCAAATGCACCTAAGATTACTGCAAGCGCTAAATTCAGTGCTGAAATTGCAATCCACATAAGCCAGTCATCTGCATTAATTTGCGCATAACATTAACACAATTTCAAAGCGGGATTAAAGGCAAAATCTATTAAGAATAAAGATTTGACAAAAATATCTGGCAAAATAAAAGGGCATGTCGCCCTTTTATTGAAAATTTAAATTTTATCTTGTATGTAGACAGTTTTGAAGATTTAGTTGGATGACATGGCAACTTTAATTTTGTCCATAGCATTTTTTTCTAACTGACGAATACGTTCAGCAGATACATTGTACTCTGCAGCCAGTTCATGCAAGGTCGATTTATCATCATCTAACCAACGGCGCTGTAAGATGTTGCGTGAGCGATCATCTAACTGTTCCATGGCATTATGCAAAGCTGATGTACTTTGTTCTTCGTAATCTTCTTCTTCGACTAAACGGGCAGGATCATAGCGGTTATCTTCAAGATAAAGTGCTGGTGCAACATGGGTTGAGCCTTCGTCATCGTCATCGCCTTGAGCTTCAAATGCAGCATCATAAGCAGTTAAACGACCTTCCATTTCCAAGACTTGTTCAGGTGTTACATTTAAGTCGTTGGCAATCGATTTTGCTTCTTCAAGTGTGAGTTTTTTACTCGATTTTTTTAGGCTACGTAAATTAAAAAACAATTTACGTTGCGCTTTGGTGGTCGCAATTTTGACAATACGCCAATTGCGAATCACATATTCATGAATTTCAGCCTTAATCCAGTGCACAGCAAAAGACACCAAACGTACACCCATATTCGGGTCAAAGCGTTTGACTGCTTTCATTAAACCGAGATTACCTTCTTGAATTAAATCACCTTGTGGCAAACCATAGCCCGCATAACTGCGCGCAATATGCACCACAAAACGTAAGTGAGACATCACTAACATTTTCGCAGCATCTAAATCTTGATCGTAAAAATAGCGATCAGCTAACTCTTTTTCTTGTTCAGCTGTCAAGATTGGAATCTGATTTACGGTGCTGATATAAGCACCTAAGTTAACACCTGGTGCAGATAAGGACAGGGGCATCAACTGATTGCTGCTGTCACTCATGGGTTCTCCTTATAGGAATTTCGTTGTATAGCTAATGTATTCATCTTAATTCGAATATTGTACATAAGTAAGGAAATTTGGGTATCGAAATGTAAAAATATATGCAAATTTGCAAAAAATAATTTGAATCGAAAATAATTAAGATTCAATTAAGTAATGAAATTCATGCTCTGATCGTTTAGTCAATTGGCAAGTTATCTTATTGATCTCGCAATAACGAGTAATGTCAATTTCGCTGTGCGGATCAGAGGACATTAAGAGAAATATTTGATTAGGCAATGCTCTTTTTAGTTCACGTTTTAACATTAATAGAGGCATTGGGCAGGGTTTGCCCATACAATTTATTTCAATAGGTGTCTGACCTAAAGTTTCATTCATTTTTTGGCAAGGTAACAATAGGGTGATGGAACGCATATTTTACCAAGTTTATTGAAACACCCCAACAAAAATTGGAAAATTCTTCAACAAATAAAAAATAATCGTGAAGCTGTTTAAAAAACACGCTTGATATCGAAAATAATTATCAAAAAAAATTCTATTAATTGTCATAAACCCATGTTAAGCTCGTTGCGTATTTAGGATTTATCAGAAACAATTCTTGTTTTGAAACCCTATTACAAGATGGATGTAACCGGGATTTTGTTAATAGTTTTACAGAATGATTACAAGCTTTGAAATTAGAAAATATTTTAAAACTTTGTTTGCTCTGCTGTTTGCAACACCGGGTGGTCCCTTTTTCTTAATAACTGAGGATTAACTTATGACAGCTCGTGAACAAGGCGTAGTTAAATGGTTCAACGACACTAAAGGCTTCGGCTTTATCCAACGCGCAGGCGGTGATGACGTATTCGTTCATTTCCGTGCTATCCAAGGTGACGGTCATCGTTCACTTCGTGACGGTCAACGCGTTGAATTCAGTGTTGTGCAAGGTCAAAAAGGTTTTCAAGCTGAAGAAGTTCAGCCTTTAGACTAATCTTAAATTTTTAAAATTTAAGTGGCGCTCCAATTTCTTATAAATTGGGGCGTTTTTTGTTTATAATGGGCGCAATTAAAAGTGTCTACAGTTAGAGCTCGTATTTATGTCATCAGGTTTCGAAACCCTTAATTTACATCCGCAACTTAAACAAGCGATTGATGCTTTAGGGTTTAAAGAAATGACCCCAATTCAGCAAAAAGTATTGAAATATACTTTAGCAGGTCATGATGCAATTGGTCGTGCTCAAACCGGCACAGGTAAAACAGCAGCATTTTTAGTCAGTATTATTAATGATTTGCTCACAAACCCAATTCAAGAACAACGTTTCCGGGGCGAGCCACGTGCATTGATTCTTGCGCCAACACGTGAACTGGCAATTCAAATTGAAAATGACGCAAAAGATTTGGTCAAATATACCAATCTAAATGTCGTGACTTTGGTTGGTGGTGTAGATTTTGATAAACAAAGAAAGCAATTGGATCAAGGTTTTGTCGATATTTTAGTAGCAACCCCGGGTCGTTTAATCGATTTCACCGAACAAAAAGAAGTTTGGTTAGATCAAATTGAATTTTTAGTGATTGATGAAGCTGACCGTTTATTAGATATGGGCTTTATTCCATCAGTTAAACGGATTGTGCGTTTTTCTCCACGTAAAGAACAGCGTCAAACGTTAATGTTCTCGGCAACATTTAGCTATGATGTTCTCAATCTTGCACAACAATGGTTATGTGAGCCAGTTACAGTAGAAATTGAGCCTGAAAAGAAAACCAATGCTGATGTGGAACAACGTGTATATGTGGTCGAAAAGAAAGATAAATATCGATTACTACGTGAAATTTTGGCAGATGAACCCATTGAAAAAGTGATGATCTTTGCCAATCGGCGTGATCAAGTTCGTAAACTTTATGACCATTTAAAAGCTGATGGTTATAAGGTCGTGATGCTATCTGGTGAAATAGCGCAAGATAAACGTTTGAAAATGTTGGATCAATTTAAAAATGGTCAACATAATATTATGATCGCAACAGATGTTGCGGGTCGTGGTATCCATGTTGATGGCGTATCTCATGTGGTGAATTTCACTTTACCTGAACAGTCTGATGATTATGTACATCGTATTGGGCGTACAGGGCGTGCAGGTACGCAGGGTGTGAGTATTAGTTTCTTATCTGAAGATGATGCATTTAATTTACCGACTATTGAGAAAGCGATTGGGCAAAAATTGCCTTTAACTCGACTAGAAGGTTATTGCTAGTTTTTTTGTTTCTTTATCGGATTGTGTGTAAAAAACCCACTTATTTAAAGTGGGTTTTTTAATGGCTATTTTTAATTTAGAAGACTAAACGGATTAACTTGCTTTACAGCTAAAGGTCAGAGTTGTTTGATAGTCAGTATCTTTTTCAATACCGTAATTTTTGCCCATCACTGAACCTAATACGCCTGCTGCTGCAGTGATCATTTTTCCAGTTTGTTCATCGATTACACCTTTTAAGCTGCCATGGTATTCAGTTTTTTCATCAACCAAGACGGGCGCACCTTTTTTACCGCAAGCCTTGTTTGCTGCAGTAATGGCATTGTTTTTTGCCGTAATTTGATCTTTACCTAAGCCAGTAACTTCATACTGGTTATCTGCTTTTTGAATCGCTAAAGTTTGTGTTGGATTTGATGCACATGCTGTGAAGAGTAATGCTGAACTAGCAAGTAAAGTGATCGTTGTTAATTTATTCATATTGATTCTCAAATTCCTGTACTAAAAATTAAAAAGATAGTGCTTTTAAATTAGTTATAATTTGAGCATAGAATGTGGGCTAAATATTGAGAAACATGTATAAATTTTGCAGTTTTTTTTGAGTTTATTGATGATTTGGCTTTATTTTTAAAGCCACAGGGTATTGAAGGCATTTTTTTTGTGAGCAATCATGATCATTGATAACCTAACAATAAGTTGTATGCATTATTGACAGATGCTAAGTAAATTTTGTTGGAGATAGCTTAATGATTTTAGATTATGCTAATCTTGAAACAAGTGAAATTAACTAGATAATAGATAGGTCAATGTCAGATTTAAATTTCAAAGCAGTACATGACAATATTCATCAACGTCAATCAGTCGGTCATTTGGTTGAACCAGCACCTTCACACGAACAACTGAATATTGCATTTAAAGCCGCTTTAACAGCACCCGATCATCATCGTTTAAAGCCAACACAATTTATTGTAGTGGATGTTGAACAACGTGAAGCATTTGGCGCATTACTGGCACAATCTATTGCTGACTTAGGTGAATTAGATCCAGCCCAAGTTGAACGAGTAAAACTTCATCCTTTTAGAGCACCTATTTTAGTACTTGCTGTGACTAAATTCCAAGACCACCCTAAAGTGCCTTTTTTTGAACAAACGCTGAGTTCAGGGGCAGCAATTGAAAACTTTTTATTGTCGATGCAGGCACAAGGTTTCGCAACAATGTGGCGGAGTGGGGCTGTTGTTGAATCTAAATTATTAAAATCAGCATTGGGTTTAGCTGAGCGAGATTTAATTTCAGGCATTATTTATGTTGGCACAGCGGCAAAAGCGATTGCCTCGCGTGCAGAGGTTGAAACAACACAATATGTTCATTTTTGGCAAGCTTGAGTCAAAAAAATATTGATATTTTCAGATTGAAAAAATCATTGGGTTATTAGGATAAGCATTTTAGGATAACAATAAATGTCGGATTTACAATTTAAAGATTTAGTTGAACCTATTGTTTTGGGTCAGAAAACAGCATTACGAGTGACTGTACTGGGTGGCGGTAGTTTTGGTACTGCAATGGCAAATACAGCAGTACGTAATGGTTGCGACACCATGATTTGGATTCGTGATGAAAGTATAGCTGCCGAAATTAATGCAACCCATGTAAATAAACGCTATTTACCTGATTTTCAATTGGAGACGGGCTTACGTGCTGAGTCAAATCTAGAAGATGCAGTGCGTGATCGCGATATTATTCTGGTCGCAATTCCAAGTCATTCTTTTCGTGATGTTTTACGTCAAATTAAACCTTTTATCAGTGCGCAAGCCGTTGTTTCATTAACCAAAGGGATTGAAGCAAAAACCTTTAGTTTTATGAGTGACATCATTCGTGAGGAGCTTCCTGAAGTTCCTTATGGTGTTCTTTCAGGGCCAAATTTAGCCAAAGAAATTGTTGCAGGACAACCTGCGGGTACAGTGATTGCCAGTGATAGTGAGTTAGTACGTTATGCCGTACAACAAGCACTGCATAGTGCCTTGTTTCGAGTATTTGGCAGTGACGATGTGCATGGTGTCGAATTGGGGGGGGCACTTAAAAATATTTATGCTGTTGCAATGGGAATGGCGGCAGCTTATAAAGTCGGTGAAAATACCAAGAGTATGATTTTAACCCGTGCCTTGGCTGAAATGAGCCGCTTTGCAGTTAAGTTGGGTGCAAATCCTTTAACCTTCTTAGGCTTGTCTGGTGTTGGTGATCTTTTTGCGACCTGTAATAGCCCGTTGAGCCGAAATTATCAAGTTGGTTTTGCCTTGGGTTCTGGAAAGACACTGGAACAAGCAACATCTGAACTGGGTCAAACCGCTGAAGGGATCAATACCATTGTACAAGTCAATGCACGTGCAAAGGAGTTGGATGTCTATATGCCAATTACAACTGCGTTGTATGAGGTTATTTTTGACGGTGCACCACCACTCAATATTGCTGTTTCTTTAATGAAGAATGGGCATCGTAGTGATGTAGAGTTTGTCCTTCCACATAACGAAGTTTAATGGCATGTTGTTAGGACAATATTTCAAGCTTTAGAGATGGATTTGTAACAAAGCCTCGTTATAATCAGTGCAATATTTAAAAGGAAATCTTATGCAACTGACTTTGGTGCGTCATGGTGAAGCAGCTCCACCCGTCAATGGGGTGGACAGTAAACGACCTTTAACACAACGCGGGCATTTACAAGCAGAACAAACGGCTAATTTTTTAAAACAAAACGTACAGCCTGATGTATTTGTTGTAAGTACTTTATTGAGAGCACAAGAAACATTGGCGCACATACAGACTTACTTCCCAGATGTATCAGTATTAGTCTGTGATAAAATAAAGCCAGATGATGATGCAAAATTAGCAATCGAGTGGTTGTCACAATTGCCATTTGAACGTATTGTTGTGGTATGTCATATGAATGTTGTTGCACATATTGCTGAACAGTTGACACATGAACATTTTAATCCTTTTGCCTTGGCAGAGGCTCGTATCTATGAGCAAACTGTGATTGCAAATGGTCTATCTACACAAGATAAAGCCTTTATTCCAACTGTATAAAAGCATTGTTAAAAGAACTTAACGGCAGAAAACGATAAATGTTGTACTTATGGATGCCTGAAGCCAATGGGGTTTGGCAGTGGTCTCGAGGAACTGATTGGACTAAATCTTCGAGCCTAGAACAATTAATACAAGATATTAAACTTTACCAAGGTGAAGAAGCTGTGGTTTTCTTCCCCAGTCGTGAAGTGCAAATTCTTCAACAGAAATTTAGTAAAACTCAATATAAACAATTGGGTGTAGATGGTGTCAAATATTTATTAGAAGAATATGTGATTTTGCCGATTGATCAGATGAAAGTGTTTTCATACTTTCAACAACCGGATCAGGTTTCAATATTGGGGATTCATCAATATGCTGTCACAACAATGCAGCATTCCTTGTCATTGATTCCGTTAAAAATCGTATCTTTATTACCTGACTTTTTGATGCTGCCCGCACCAGAAGCTGGACAGACGATTTTGGCCAATATCAATGGGCAATTATTGGTTCGAGAAGGTGAGTTTCTTGGTAATTCGATTGATGATATCAGTGTATATTTAGATTTTGCTGATCGAGAAAAAAATTATCTATATAGTGGATTGACAGATGAGCAAGCGGTCAGCTTATTTGCCATTGCTACAGCGGATCAACGTGAGCCTTTTGATTATCAATTTAGTGAAATCAAAAAAAATAAACAACATCCTTATAATGTATTGCCAAAAGCCAAGCAAGCCAATCAAGGTGTTTCTCGTTATTGGCAAGCCTGTGCAGTATTGGTGGTTGTGTTGATCATTGCGCAATTGAGTTATGATGCTTTGCGTTGGATTAAACTAAAGAAAGTTGCGGATCAAACTGCTTTAATTGCAGTGGATCAGTACAAAAAGTGGTTTCCAAATGAGCAACGGATTACAGAAGAGTCTGTAGAGCGTCAGTTTAAAAATAAATTAGCACTTAGTCAGAGTGCCAATACGCAAGCTTTACAATTACTCAGCCGTGTTGGGCCTATTCTGATGCAACATCAGATCATTGCCAGTCGTGTGAATTATGATACATCTGTGTTAAATATGGATCTGGTGGCGAAAAATGCTGAAGGCTTACAGACCTTGGTAACGCAACTGAATCAACAGGGCTTTAAAGCGGAATTAGGTAATGTTCAGACGCAAGGTGCATCTGTCGTTGGTTTGGTGAAGATACAATAATGAAAACAATGGAAAATGTGCAGAATCGACTGGATATATGGTCTGAGAAAATCGCAGATAATTTAGAAAAAATATCACCACGTGAACGTGTCATGGTTATTTTCACTACGATTTTTGTCATTGTGGCAATTGTGGGTGCGGCATTGTGGTACACCCATAAAGCTGCCGAAAAACAGCAAGCACGTTTAAATCAGATGAAAGATCTTGTGGTTTGGATGCAAAGTAATGTGGTGACTATGAAGCCTGCAGATGACTTGGCTTTAACCACCGCAGATAAAATTCAACGTGTAGCACAACAACAAGGGCTTTCGGTTGCCTCGCAGCAAGTGGGTGAGCAATTTCAGATTATTGCACAACATCAAAACTATGCCGTTTTAGCAAACTTTTTAACCCAAATTGTCCAAATGGGTGTAAGTTTGGAAAAGATGGAGTTAGCCAAAGAAGGTGGGCAGATTAAATTAACAGCGACGGTACAGTAGTAGCGAAAATAAACACAGTTCAAGCATAGCCTTTTCAACATACTGTGCCTATAATATGGCAACTTAAAAAGCAGTAGACTTTTGTAGCTATGATGTATTCACTTGCTCGCCCTTTGTTGTTTTCTTTAGCACCAGAGCGTGCACATGAACTCACATTATCCATGCTTAAATCTGCCCATAGAATGGGGGCGATTCGTCAAACTGTTGCTGCCAAACCAGTCACTTGCATGGGAATTGAGTTTCCAAATCCAGTTGGCCTAGCAGCAGGACTAGATAAAAATGGCGCTTATATCGATGCCTTAGCGGGTTTAGGATTTGGTTTTATTGAAATTGGAACCATTACGCCTAAACCACAAGAGGGCAATCCCAAGCCACGCCTTTTCCGTATTCCCCAAGCCAAAGCAATTATTAACCGTATGGGGTTTAATAATGATGGTGTGGATCAATTGGTTGAGAATGTTAAAGCCGCAAAATTTAAAGGCATTCTTGGTATCAATATTGGTAAAAATGCCACAACACCAGTTGAAGATGCAGTTTCTGATTATTTAGTTTGTCTTGAAAAAGTTTATAACTACGCATCTTATATTACTGTTAATATCTCATCTCCAAACACCAAGAATTTACGTTCTTTACAAAGTGGCCATGCCCTCACTGAACTTTTGGAAACACTGAAAAAACGTCAGTTAGAGTTGGCAGAAGAATTGCAACACTATGTTCCTTTAGTGTTGAAAGTTGCACCAGATCTAGAAGCTTCAGATATTGAATTTATTGCATCACAATTGTTGCAGTTTAAAATTGATGGATTGATTGTGACCAATACAACATTATCCCGTGAGGGGGTTGAAGGTTTACCATTTGGTGATGAAGCGGGTGGTTTATCCGGTGCGCCAGTATTTGAAAAGAGCACGGCATGTTTGGCGGCTTTTTCAAAAATTTTGCAGGGGAAAATTCCTTTAATCGGTGTTGGTGGAATTTTATCTGGTGAACAAGCTGTTGCAAAACAACAAGCCGGCGCAAGCTTAGTCCAAATTTATAGTGGTATGATCTATACAGGTCCTATACTCATTAAAGACTGTGTTGACGCTATGATTTAAAATATGAATACCTTAGACATTATTATTCTGATTCTATTGCTCATTGGAGGGCTAAACGGTTTGCGACAAGGATTCGTGAAAGCCTTTGCGAACTTGATAGGATGGATATTTGCACTGATTGTCGGTGCCAAATATGCCAATATCATCGCACCTTCAATGTCTGCACTCAGTCAGGATCCTGTGGTGCAGAAGATTGCTGCATTTGCTTTTATTGTCTTGGTCATTATTGTTTTAACATGGATTGTCACTGCTTTACTTAATCAGATTTTAAAAACTTTAAAACTCGGTCCATTAAATCGTTTAGCTGGAAGTGCTTTGGGTGCCTTGAAAGGTTTGTTCATCGTCCTCATTACTATGCAAGGTTTAGGGCCGTGGGTTGAAAGTTCTCCAACTTGGAAACAATCCAAATTCATTCAGACGCTTTTACCATTTGCACCTTTGGCATCTGAAATCTCTAAAGATGCTGCAAATGAAGCATTACATCATATACATTCAGAAGATCGTTCCGATGATGCTTCTGTAACGAAGACTGATCGATCATCGGATATTCAAAACGATGAAAAATCAGCACATTCGACAAAGAATCCGTTTTATTAGTCCTAGCTGGTCTGCGAGGTAGTTATGTGTGGAGTCGTTGGTATAGCAGGTAAAGCACCTGTAAACCAAATGTTATTTGATGCGTTGACGATGTTACAACATCGTGGGCAAGATGCGGCTGGGATTGTGACTTGTCATAATGGACGTCTTTTTCTAAGAAAAGATAATGGTATGGTACGTGATGTATTTCATACTCGCCACATGCGCGCGTTACTCGGTAACTATGGTATTGGTCACGTGCGTTATCCAACTGCTGGTTCTTCAAGTAGTGCAGAAGCGCAGCCTTTCTATGTAAACTCACCGTATGGGATTACTTTGGCTCATAATGGTAACTTAACCAATGCAGCTGATATTCACGATGACTTATTCAAAACTGACTTACGTCATATGAATACGGACTCAGACTCAGAAGTATTGTTGAACGTTTTTGCTCATGAATTGCAAAAATGTGCATCATTAACGCCAATGCCTGATGATATTTTTCATACGGTTAAACGTGTGCATGAGCGTTGTAAAGGTGCTTATGGCGTCGTTGCAATGATCACAGGGCATGGCATTGTTGGTTTTCGTGATCCGAATGGTATTCGTCCACTTATTTATGGTTCACGTTTAACTGAAAATGGTGAAACAGAATATATCATCGCATCGGAATCTGTTGCAATAACAGCATTAGGATTTAAGGTAGAGCGTGATATTGAGCCTGGTGAAGCGATCTTTATCAATTCAAAAGGTGAATTCTTTTCACAACAGTGTGCTGCAAATTCGCGCTACCGCCCATGTATTTTTGAATACGTTTATTTTGCGCGTCCAGACGCAATAATTGATGGTATTTCGGTATATAAAGCACGTTTGAAAATGGGTGAAACCCTTGCGAAGAAAATTCTTCATGAATGGGGTGATATGCATGACATCGACGTGGTGATTCCAATTCCAGATACAAGTCGTACTTCTGCTTTAGAGTTGGCGAATATGCTGGGTGTGAAATTCCGTGAAGGTTTCATGAAAAACCGTTATATTGGCCGTACCTTTATTATGCCGGGCCAACAACAACGTACCAAATCCGTACGTCAAAAACTCAACCCTGTAGAGCTTGAGTTTAAAGGTAAGAACGTTTTGTTAGTTGATGATTCGATTGTACGTGGTACGACTTGTAATGAAATCATTCAAATGGCACGTGATGCTGGTGCAAAAAAAGTCTATTTTGCCTCTGCTGCACCTATGGTGAAATATCCAAATGTGTATGGTATTGATATGCCAGCAAAAGCAGAATTGATTGCTTCACATCGTAGTGTCGAAGAAATACAGGGAATCATTGGCGCCGATCGTTTAATCTTTCAAGACTTGGATGATCTAAAAGCTGCAGTAAGAACCAGTAAGGTTCCTGTAGTGCAAGAGTTTGATTGTTCAGTGTTTGATGGTGTTTATGTGACAGGTGATATTGATGAACAATATTTAACTGATCTGGAGCAAAGTCGTAGTGATACTGCTAAAAAAGAGAAAGATGGTTATATTGATGTCAATATCGATGCTGCATCTGTTGATTTGAGTGGTATCAAAGAAGAAATGTAATCAACTTTGATTTACATTGAGAAAAAGCGGGAAGTTCCCGCTTTTTTCATTTATAGTATTTTGCAATGTAATGAGGAATTTTACATTGAAAGATGTCAGTCATTATTTGATAAAAAACAAAAATATGTTGTGGTCTGCAAGTATTTGTTTACTTGCGGTCATTTTGACGATTTTTATTCTAAATACTGTTTTAGGGTTGCTGGTTCACTATGCAGACCCAGATCAAGAGATTTGGTGGAATATTCTCAGCCCATACTGTGTAGGCTTGATCATTGTCATTATTGGATGGTCAATCGCATATGAATTTTATGTCTTCCGTACAGGTGGTCATTCACTTGCAAAGCAATTAAAAGCCCGTCGTTTAAGTCAAATTGAAAGCACACCTGAAGAAAGTGTAGCATTAAAACTAGCAGATAAATTTGCGGAGACTTTTGAAATTGATGCACCTACATTATATGTTTTGCCAGGTGAAGTTGGGGTTAATGCATTAACTGCTGGATTCCATCCAAGAGATACAGTGATTATCCTGACTTGGGGTGCATTACAGAACTTGGATGAATTAGAACTTTATGGTTTGCTCGGTCATGAGTTTAATCAAATTTTGTCAGGTGAAGCACGTGAAAATACCCGACTTAAAATTTTATATAGTGGTTTAATTACCTTTAGCCAGTTGGGAAGTAAAATCGCAAAACAGGGTTTTAATCGTTATAACGCCAAGGGAAATCAGCATAAATTTGAAACCAGTTTTGTTGCTGTTGGTGGCGTGATTTGGCTGTTAGGTAGTATGGGGATTTTAATTAATCGTTTGATTAAATATTTCACTTTAGGGGGGCGTACTTTTTATAACGATTATAAAACTAAAAAGTTATTGTTAAATAATGCCAATGTACAAACGTTATTACGGATCTATGTGCATCACGCAGGTTCTCAAATTCATAGTGAGTTTTCAGAAGCCATTGCGCATATGTGTTTTGCTAATTCATTAAGTCCGCAAAGTTGGTTAAATATCCATCCAAGTATTGAAGACCGTATTTATGAGTTAAATCCAACACTATTACAGGATTTACAGCTCGAAAATTTAAAAAAATTACGCAGTCAGCCTTTATTTAGTTTGTTGCGACCTTTGGAAGAATCAACAGGGGATGTTTATAACCCGTGGGTATCTCCACAGCCGCTACCTCTGTTACGATTATCGCCGATTAGTTTTGCTTTAAACGATGCAATTAAGCCTTTAAATCCAGAAGTACGCCGTCAAATTGAGCGTTCTGACTTGATTCAGCGCGCTATGCAAACAGCAACGGGTTCTCGTGAGGTGATGGTCGCCATCTTAATGATTCGACAGTATCGCGAATTTATTCCATCTGATGCAGAGGTGAGTCGTGCAATTATTGACTCACTTTTGAATTTAGATGGTCGGGTGCATATTCAAATTTTCCATGATGCCTGTGAAAATCTTGGTAATATGCCTGCGACCAGTGCACGTCAATTTGTGACCAAGCTAGCGAAAATTATTCAAGAAGATGGCGAGATTGGTTTGTTAGATGCATTGCTGATTGAACGTGTAAAGGCTGAATTGCATTTGCTGCCGATGCATACACCCTCATCATTGGAAACGGTGAAGCCGCAAATTGTGCGCTTGATTGATGCATTACTGCACGTACAGCAAATTAACAGTGCCAATCAGCTTGATGTACGTTATGAGATTTTAGAACGGGTTTTGTCTAAGGATGAGTTAGAACTGTTTGAGGAAATCTCAGATGAACCTATTGATTTGGGAGAAATCTTAAATGATATTGCAGGGTTATTATTACGTGATCGCCTAAGTATTTTGGGCGTGGCTGAAATTTGTTTGTGGAATGATCGAATTATTACGCAAGATGAACTAGATGTACTGCAATTGCTGTATTGGCGACTTGGCTTTGCCACAGATGATATCGTAGATCAAATGCAAAAAAAGAATAGTGTGATGATTATTTAACAAATGTAAAGTAAGTTGTAGTGACGTAATCATAGAAAGTATAATAAAAAGAATCAAATGGGAAACGCGAACACCCCTTTTTTTTGAAGTGGTGTTCACGAAACTTTGAATTAACTCGCCATAGCATCGACAGAAAGCTCAGCCACTGTTGGTTTGGCTTTTTCTGCTTTTAAACCTAACTTATTAAACAGTTGTTTGTCTTTACCTTCGCCTGCATTCGGTGTGGTTAATAATTTTTCACCACTAAATAGCGAGTTTGCACCTGCCATAAAGGCTAAAGCTTGATCTGAGTCAGTGAGAGATTCACGGCCAGCAGAAAGACGGATATAGCTGTGTGGCATGATAATACGCGCAACCGCAATAGTACGAATCCATTCTGTGACATCAAGTTTTTCAACATCTGCAAGTGGTGTACCTTCAATTGGGACAAGCATGTTGATCGGTACAGATTCAGGATGAACAGGCAAGGTTGCTAATTCATGTAATAATCCAATACGATCATTACGATTTTCACCCAGTCCAACAATACCGCCACTACAGACTTTCATACCTGCATTACGAACATGATCCAAGGTGTCTAAGCGATCATCAAAAGTACGGGTGCTGATAATATGTGAATAGTATTCACGAGACGTATCTAAGTTATGGTTGTAATAATCTAAGCCTGCTGCATGTAAACGTTCAGCTTGTGATTGGTTAAGCATACCCAGTGTCATGCAGGTTTCTAAACCTAAGGCTTTAACTTCACGCACCATTTCGAGGACGTAAGGCATATCACGCTCATGTGGGTTTCGCCATGCTGCACCCATACAAAAACGCGAAGAACCTGATTCAATGGCTTCTTTTGCTTCACTGATTACTTTATCAACCGCAATACGTTTTTCAGCTTCTAATTTTGAATCATAGCGTGCAGATTGCGAACAATATTTGCAATCTTCAGGGCACTTACCAGTTTTAATTGAAAGTAAAGTACTGACTTGGATGGTATTGGCATCAAAGTGTTCACGATGAATTTGCTGTGCTTTGAAAACTAAGTCTAAAAAAGGCTGTTCATATAAAGCTTGAATTTCTTCACGAGCCCAGTCATTACGTACTGTCATTAATTAAATCCATGATAATCATTATCTATCCTTGTATATAATACATAATTCATGCCAATTCTATAGGGCAAAAAAGTACAAATATGATGGTATCTTACGATTAAAATGATCAAGAGTATAGAGAACTAAAATTATAAATATAGTTGCAAAGTTAATCACATTTCTTGTGATTTACTCACAAAATTTTAACTTTAATTTTTGTTAACTTCAGTGTATTGGTTATTAAAATATTCAAAAATTACGAACTTTGTAACGATCTGAAAATTATAATTTGGCACAAATTAAGGGCATAAATGAGCTTGAATTTAGCCTTGTTTAGAGCTTTGCTCTTTAATAGCCCAATCAATATGGACTTGCACAACTTCATCATGTAGGGCTCTATTTTGGGTCAAAGCTGTAATAATTTGGGCTGAATACGGTGCATTACCTAAGCCGATTGCAATATTGCGCATAAAGCTTTGAAAGCCTGTACGTCGGATGGGACTTCCTTCAGTACAGTTGAGGAAGGTTTGCTCATCCCATTGCCATAAATCTAATAAATTAATATTGTCTAAGCCATAACGTGGATTAAAGTCTTCAATTGAGGCTTTTTTGGCAAAACTGTTCCAAGGACAAATCAGTTGACAATCGTCACAGCCAAAAACACGGTTACCAATACCACGTCTTAACTCTTCAGGAATAATTCCCTTATATTCGATGGTTAAATAGGCGATACATCTGCGCGCATCCAGCATATACGGCTCAACGATCGCTTGTGTTGGGCAAATATCGATACAGGCTGAACATGAACCACAATGAGGCGTTGACGGTTCATCAAAGGGTAAATCAAGTGAAGTAAATAATTCACCTAAAACAAAAAAGGAACCCGATTTTTTATGAATCAATAAAGTATGTTTACCCGTCCATCCCATTCCTGCACTTTCTGCCAGTGATTTTTCAAATACTGGTGCCGAGTCCGCAAAGGGGCGAGATTCAAACGGACCAACTTTTTCTTTAATGAGGGTTGCCAAGGTTTTTAACCGACCACGCATGATTTTATGATAGTCACGTCCACGTGCATAACGGGCAATAATGGCTGAATTGGGTTCATCTGGGACATAACGTGGTTTTGGTGTTTCAACCAAATAGTTCATTCGTACACAGATGATACTTTTCGTGCCTGGAACCAATAGTGTGGGATCCGCTCTTTTTTCTAAATTTTCTTCTAAAAACTTCATATCGCCATGGTATCCGCGTTTTAAATATTCTTTAAATCGTGGTAATTCAGCTTGAGCATCAGGACGAGCAATGACACAATCAGCAAAGCCCAGTTGCAAAGCCTGTTGTTTGATCCAAGACTTTAGTTCTTGAAGATCAAGCTGTTGCAAGGGAATGGATTGCGAAGTTAAAGTTGCCGACATAATGAATCAATGCGCTATAAAATAGTGAGAAGAAAAGGACAGAATGATGCATCAGCAAGTTTATCACAGCCGTGAAATACAAGCATGGGAAGCGCGTTGGTTTGCTCAGCAAAATAGCACTTTTGGTTTAATGCAACAGGTGGCTTGGTCGATTGCGCAACACTTAAATATTTTGTTTCAACAAGCTTCTCCCCCAATTACTACTGTTGCGCTGTGGTGCGGTGCGGGAAATAATGCTGGTGATGGCTATTGTGTTGCTCATTATTTGCATCAATACGGTTATCAAGTCGAAATATTTGCAACTGAAGCAGGGCATTCTCAGCAGTTGAAGGCGGCAATTGAATTAGCACAGGCAGATCAACTCAAAATCCATCCACATTTTAATATCCAAAAGCGGTTTGATTGTCATATTGATGCATTGTTTGGTATTGGTTTAAATCGTGATTTGGATGATGCATTGCAATCGATTATTCAACACTATAATACCCAATCAGGTTTAAAAGTAGCCATTGATATTCCGAGCGGTTTAAGTGCCAATACAGGACAACCTTTACCTGTGGCGGTAAAAGCAGATCAAACATTGACTGTTTTAGGCCTTAAAGCGGGTTTGTTTACAGGACAAGGTCGAGAATATACGGGGCAAATTGAGCTCATTTCAGTCGTCCCAGTAGACTCGCAATTAAAAGCAGTCGCACAGTTGTCACCCAAACAGATCCAATTGCCACAACGCCAAGCGTTTGGTCATAAAGGCAGCTATGGGCATGTTTTGGTAGTTGGTGGGCATGCAGAGATGGGGGGAGCAGTCATGTTAGCTGCTGAATCTGCATTTAGTGCGGGTGCAGGAAAAGTCACGATTGTATGCCATGCCAAACATCACACTGCAATTCTGGCACGCTCTCCTAATATCATGCTGAGAGATATCAATGCTTTAAATGATTTAGATATTCAAGATTTATTAAGCCATGTGGATGCTGTTAGTTTTGGCATGGGTTTAGGACGTGATGCTTGGGCAAAACAACAATTTTCAAAATGGTTTTCACCTATTCAATTAAACCCACAGCTACAAGTGGTTTTAGATGCTGATGCTTTATGGTTTTTAGCTGAACAAGCTGTTCAACTCAATCAACGAACTTACCTGACCCCTCATCCTGGTGAGGCTGCTAAATTATTAAATTGCTCAGTGGCAGAAATTGAACATGATCGTATTGCTGCGATTCAAAAACTTCAGCAAAAATATTCAGGCCAGTGGGTACTTAAAGGTTCTGGAAGTTTGATTTTAGAAAAACATTTATGGATCTGTACTGCGGGGAATGCAGGCATGGGCACTGGTGGAATGGGGGATGTTCTTGCAGGAATGATTGCTAGTTTAAAAGCACAGTTTGATGAAAATATTCATTTACATGAAATTGTCACCTTGCATGCTTTGGCAGGTGATAGGCTCGCAAAAAACGGTATGCGCGGTTTACAGGCACAGCAAATGCGTGATGCTGTGTACTATGTGGTCAATCATTGTGAGGAGTGAGTTTGCGATGAAAGCGGTTAAATTGTTAATTCGTGGTAAAGTTCAAGCTGTAGGTTACCGTCGGTGGTTTGAAAAAGAAGCTTTACAATTGAATTTAAAAGGTTATGTGAAAAACCTAACTACAGGAGAGGTTGAAGCTGTTGTGATCGGAGATGAACAAGCGATTTTAAGTTTGATTCGTCATTGCTATGTTGGTCCGTTACGTGCTGAAGTGAGCAGTATTGAACAACAAAACCTTAATCATGGTTTAGACTATACTGATTTTAAGATGATTCGTTAAAGAGATTATTTAGAATAGCAACCACATACTGATATCAATCAATATTACATATGATGATCAACAAAATTTTATTAAGCTGTATTTTGATTTGCGGTATTCATACTGAGCTTGTCGCACAACCAGTAGATGCTGTGACGAATAAGAATAAGATTGCTTTAAAAAATTTGGACTTTAAAACTGTGATGAAGTCTTTTTATCAAAAACAGATCCAATATGTCAAAATCCCTCAATTAGATCAGAGTAACATACAGTATGTCGGGATTAAAAATCCCGAATATACCCATGTCTTTGATCGTGATGATGCTGTAATTGTATTTAGCCCTGCGAGTGCTTATCAAAATGCTCAAAATGAGTTGCGCTATCTTATAAGTACGACAGAAGTTTCGATAGATAAAAATAATGAACTACTAAACTTTTGTGGTGTATGCGCAACATTTACTAAAATCTACCTATTTAAGAAAAATGCTTTAGGTCAATTTGAGTTAGTGAGCCAGAGTCAGGATGAAAATAGTTGGATGAATGCAGATTTTAATTATTTGCCTTATCCGACTGAAAATATAGTTAAAAATATTCGAAAAATTGGTCCGAGAATAAAAGGCTATGTTGAAGAACAAGCCTATAGTCGACAAGGCTATTCAACGAGCACGCTCTATATCATCCCATTTGATGAAAACCCTGCAATGGTCAAATTGGAAGTTGCAGAAATTGGGAATGACAATGAAGTGACAGGAAGTGATAAAATCTACAATACACAAACTGATTATCGTTTTTTAAGCACTGAGCATGAGGGTTTGTACGATATTGAAATTCACTATTCTGGTACGCAACAAATCTATGTTGGTGATATCGCTAAAATTGTGCCTATAAATGAAACCCATGTTTATCAGTATAATGAAAAACAGCAGAAGTATATTCGAGTGAAATTACATGATTGATAAATATTTAGTTGTTGGAATTGTATTTGCTGCGTGTTTGGTATTGATTATTTATACCCAACTCGATAGTGGAAAAAAAGAAGATAAGTCTTTGTCATTTAAAGCAAAGTTGCAAAAAGAATTTCCAAGTTATACCATTCTTGAACGGAATCAAAATTTCATAATATGTCGAGAAGGGAGTAATCCACGTATCCCTGAAGAGTTGGTGTTGATTCGTGTTGATTCTGAACAGAAGAAAAATTTAAGAACTTCTGGAAAAATGTTAATTGCAACCTATACGAAGCAGCCCAGTATTCGTGAGATTCGAAAAGATACTTTGCTTTATTTAACTTGAGATGGGCTGTACCATCTCAATAAATAAAAACGCTTTGAATTCACCTTTATGACTGATATAGCTTGGGCTTAGACATGGGTAGAGCGAGGCGTTTTGGTGGAGTATATAAATTAACGTCGACGACTACTATTGCGACTCCGCCCACGAGCCATACCGCCTAAAGCATTCAGTACAGCTAGTTTGCTCATACTGCCAGAAGCATGGGCATGGCAAATTGCTGCAGCGAGTGCATCGGCAGCATCTTGTTGGGGTTGGATTGATAAGTTGAGTAACTTCATCACCATCAACTGAACTTGTTCTTTGTCTGCAGCACCATAGCCCACAACAGATTGTTTAATTTGACGAGCTGTATATTCTGCAACTTGTAAGTCTAAATTGACCAATGCGGCAATTGCAGCACCACGCGCTTGCCCAAGTTTTAAAGCAGAATCAGGGTTTTGTGCCATAAATACTTGCTCTACAGCAGCTTCTGTAGGGCCATGAAACTGAACAATGCGTTCAACTCCAGCAAAAATTCGTTTGAGTCGCTCAGGCATTTCAGTTGTTTCAGTGCGAATTGTACCAGCATCAACAAAAGTAAGTTTTTGACCATCTTTTTCAATGATGCCATAACCTGTTAAGCGTGAACCGGGGTCAATTCCAATAATTAAAGGCATAATACTGCTTATCGTAAGTCTTGCTTCAATTATATGATTCTAAAAATGAATTGTAAGTAAAATTTTCACTTAGTTGTATAATCAAAGTACACATCAGTATTATTTCCTATAAGCACAGTGCGAGGGTGCTCATTATTTGTAAAACCTTAGTCAATAAATTGCACAAATATACAAAATCGCTGTTAGAACACAAAATTACCCTTTAAAATTTTTTAACTGCCCATATAAATGATAGAAGCAACGAAATTCATTGTTTTTATATGTGAATTTTCAAGCTCACTTTTAACTTATCTTTGAGATGCCTTGTTTCGATGAAACTTTTTCCTATTATTTTAATTGGTACGATTCTTGAAATTGCTGTATGGATTGGTGTAGCCCAGTTCATTAGCGGTTGGTACGTATTTTTCTGGTTTATCATTGCTTTTGTAATTGGTTTAAACTTGTTGCGCTCAAGTACCGCAACAATTATGCCGCAATTACAACAAATGCAAATGACAGGAATGATGGGGAATGATCCTGCAATTGCCAAAAAAATGGCGACAGCATTTGCGGGTATTTTGTTGATGATTCCAGGTTTAATCACCGATGTCTTGGCGCTACTGGTTATTCTTCCACCTGTACAGAATGCAATTAAAAATGCTGGTATGAAATATATGGCGAAAAAGCAACAAGCCATGATGAACAATATGATGGGTGGAATGGGGGACATGGGTGGTGCTCAAGGTCAAAACCCATTTGCAGATTTGATGCGTCAAATGCAGGATATGCAAAACCAGCAATCTGGGCAACATCGTGATTCAACCATTATTGATGGTGAAGCGCATGAAGTTGAACCGCAGCATAAACAAATTGAATTGAAAGATATAAATAAAAAGTAAAATACAGTCTACGATGTTGAATAGAACGCCGAATCAATGATTCGGCTTTTTTATGCCTGAAATCATAGGGTCTGTGGACAATTCGTCTACGTTTGCGACTATGAGTTTTTTTAGGCGATACTAGGCACGAAATACGAAATTTAGTCATTCTAAATGATAAGAAACATCGTTTCGCAAGGTAACGACGTAGAGGCAAAAAACACGCTAGTCCCCGCTGCGCTTTGCGCTGCAAACAAAGCCGTGCTTTGTTCTTGCTCAGGGTTATGGCTAAAATTATCTCAGCCTTCGTTATGAAACTCGAAAATAGTCTCGCTATTCTCTTCATGCTTTACGACGTATACGTCTCATGCTCAATTTTAACCTACAACGCAAGCCATTTATGAAATGTCAACAAACCCTAAAGCAAGCATAATTTCTTAAACATATTTTTGATCAAACGATATAATCACTGAGTCACAATTTCTAAGATTTTATTATGTCGATGTTATTGACTATTTGTGCACTACACTTTGTTGCACAGTTGAGTCCTGGTCCAGATGTATTACTTGTCGCTAAAAGCTCAGCATCGACAACACGTGCCAATACTTTAAAAATCATTCTAGGCATCTCTGCCGGTGTGGTGGTATGGGTTGCTTTAACTTTGCTTGGTTTTACGGTTTTATTGGAACAATGGCCGTGGATTCAACAGGTCTTGATGCTGATCGGAGGCCTGTTCCTTGCCAAAATGGGCTATGCAATGTTGAGAGGCGGCATTGCAACACTTAAACAAAATACCAATTTAGATGGCGTGATCGAGCAGCCCCCTAAAAACTATTTTCTATTAGGGCTTTATACCAATTTAGCTAATCCTAAGATTGTGATTTATTTCAGTAGTGTTTTTTCATTGGCATTGAGTTCAACAGCAGGTGCAGATTTAAAACCGCAATTGGCAGTGATTATTCCCATTCAAACATTTTTAGTTTTCAGCCTATTGATGATGATCATGTCAATTCCTAAAATTAAGCGCATTTATCAAAAATCTGGAAGTTATATCGATATTGTTTCAGGAAGCTTTTTCTTATTATTTGCTATTTTCCTGTGGGTCGATGTTTTGAAAATGTTTTAATGGTCAGGATGTGGTTGAGATTTTAAAAGCTGTTCTTGTGACGGTTGATCATTGCGACTGTGGTTCGGATCTTGAGTGGTATACCGATGCGGATCTAAGGTTTTCATATTATTCTCAGATTGCGTGTATTTACGACTGCGATTTGCACGTTCTCTTAATCCGCCTTTTTTAATCAGCTGTACCAAAATAATCTCCAAAACAATTTCTTTCACTTCGTAGATTATAGCCTGAATCAGTGTGATACAGAATATTGAATGAATGATCCACAATTAGATGGTATTGATTTATAATCATTTATTTTTATTATATAAATTTAAGTTGTTGAATTTATATAAGAATATATTGAAACAAATTTGTCTTGTCAAAAGATGCGAATCATGTACACTAAAAAAAGAAACAGATTTTTTGCATTACATATATGGATATAATTGTAGTGTAATAATTAAAAACAATAATAGTGCCTAAAAGGAGATCTGAATATGATTCTACAATATCATTGTGCTTGTTGTGATGAAGCGGTCAGTTCAACACAAAAAGTTTGTCCAAAATGTGGCTCTCAACATATTAAAAGCCCATATGGATTATGGACGTTTTGTCTGGTTGCTTGTTTGATTGCAGCAGTAACGTTTAAAGTGGGACATATTTATTTGCAAAATCACAATACAGAAACCCCAGCACAAGTTTCTTTATTGAGTGTATTACAGCCAGATTCTAAATCAGATGGTCAATAATTCATGTAAGTGTAGATGGTAGGTTTAATTGTATAAAGGTTTGATTTTTTAAAAAACAATAAAATTAGATCATGCTAATGATTAAAATAAACAAACCATTAGAGCTGTTTTAAGTTATAAATATCGATAGGATATTTAACATATAGAAATTCAGTGGTGTAGAGGAGGAAAAATTTTGAGGTATTCATCCCGATAACATTAATTCAATAAAAAAGCTCGCATTTGCGAGCTTTTTTAGATTTAGATCTTAGGCTAGAATTACAAATTTGCAGAAGCTTTAAGCGCTTCAACTTTATCTGTCTTTTCCCAAGTAAATGCAGTATCTGAACCTTCTCGACCAAAATGGCCATAAGCAGCGGTTTGCTTATACATTGGTTGAATCAAGTCAAGCATACGGGTGATACCGTATGGACGTAAGTCAAAATGCTCACGAACCAATTGGATAATCAATTCATCAGATACTTTACCGGTATTAAATGTGTTGATCGAAATGGAAGTCGGCTCAGCAACACCAATTGCATAAGACACTTGAATTTCACATTTATCCGCCAAACCTGCTGCAACAATATTTTTTGCAACATAACGGCCTGCATACGCTGCAGAACGGTCAACTTTTGATGGGTCTTTACCCGAGAAAGCACCGCCACCATGACGCGCCATACCACCGTAAGTATCTACAATGATTTTACGACCGGTTAAACCACAGTCTCCCACTGGACCACCAATCACAAATAACCCTGTTGGGTTGATGTGAAATTTAGTACCTGCATGGAACATTTCAGCAGGGATAATTTTTTTCACGATTTCTTCAATCACAGCTTCTTTAAGATTGGCTTGCGAAATTTCAGGATCGTGCTGAGTTGAAAGAACAACTGCATCTAAGCGAACAGGTTTGCCATTTTCGTAGGCAAATGTTACTTGGCTCTTTGCATCTGGGCGTAACCACGGTAGTGCGCCGTTACGACGTAATTCAGCTTGTTTTTCCATTAAGCGATGTGCATATGAAATCGGTGCTGGCATTAACACATCAGTTTCACGGCTTGCATAACCAAACATTAAACCTTGGTCACCTGCACCTTGGTCTTCTGGTTTCTGACGGTCTACACCTTGTGCAATTTCAGGTGATTGTTTACCCACCATGTTAATCACAGCACAAGTTGAACCATCAAAACCTAAATCGGTATGGTGATAGCCAATTCCATTTACGGTATTGCGGACAATAGTTTCAAAATCGACATTTGCAGTCGTTGTAATTTCACCTGCAAGAACGACTGCACCAGTTTTTACTAATGTTTCGCATGCAACCCTAGCGTATGGGTCTTCTTTTAAGATTGCATCCAAGATAGCGTCACTGATTTGGTCAGCCATTTTATCTGGATGGCCTTCGCTCACAGATTCCGAAGTAAAAACAGCATACTCGCGCATGAAAGTCCTATCACAGTAATTTATAAAGACGCAATATGTTACATCGACTTCAGCCTGAGGACTAGCATTACCTGACTAAAATGCATGAATTAAATTCATTTTCATGTGTTTTTAATTGATATGCTCATGAGTAAAATTGATAAAAGATTGCGATTGGGTATTGTTTCTGGGCAAATCACCAAAAGTGTGGCAGTTTGAATTCAAGTTATCATGATTTTTTATCGCGTGAAACGCTTTAGCGAGATCTTGTTCTATTGAATAATGATCAGCATGAAATTTTCAAAATTTAGACTGAATTGGATGGTGAAAGAATGTCCGAATGTAACTGCATCGCTTAAACATAATCAAATTTGTTTTGCTGATGTTGAGATGTTCGATGTGAATAAGAAAAAAGACCGTTTTTAACGTTGATTTAAGACTATTCAGTATATTTTTTAATTAATTTGCAACCTAAGCGGATAAATATAGACTTAAGTCTTTACCCTGATCGCTTTTTTTAAGACAATACATCCCAGTTTTTGAATTTTCTATTCATCTTCCTATATTTTAATTTATTGGACTCTGATTTATGACAACCCCGCTGAATGAACGTCGTATAGCTAACGCAATTCGTGTATTGGCTATGGATGCTGTGCAAAAAGCTAATTCTGGACATCCAGGTGCTCCAATGGGGATGGCAGATATCGCTGATGTCGTATGGCGTGAATTTTTAAACCATAATCCAAGCAACCCACAATGGGCAAACCGCGACCGTTTTGTATTGTCAAATGGTCATGGTTCAATGTTGCAATATGCTTTGCTTCATTTAACGGGTTATGATCTTTCTATTGAAGATATTAAACAATTCCGCCAGTTACATTCTAAAACTCCTGGTCACCCAGAATTAGGTTATGCACCAGGGATTGAAACGACAACAGGTCCACTTGGTCAAGGTGTTGCCAATGCTGTAGGTTTTGCACTTGCTGAGAAAACTTTAGCAGCACAATTTAATAAAGAAGATATTCAAGTTGTAGATCACTTCACTTACTGTTTCTTGGGTGATGGTTGCTTAATGGAAGGTATTTCCCATGAAGCATGTTCACTTGCTGGAACATTAGGTCTTGGAAAACTCGTTGTTTATTATGATGACAACGGTATTTCTATTGATGGTGAAGTAGAAGGCTGGTTCTCTGATGATACAGAAGAACGCTTTAAAGCTTATGGTTGGCAAGTACTTCGTGCAGACGGTCATGATGCAGATGCAATTCGAGCTGCAACAGTTGCTGCGCGTGCAGAAAGCTCGAAACCAACGTTGATTATCTGCAAAACGATTATTGGTTTAGGTTCGCCAAACAAACAAGGTAAAGAAGATTGCCACGGTGCGCCACTAGGTAATGATGAAATTACATTAACTCGTGAAGCATTGGGCTGGAAAGAAGAGCCGTTTGTTATTCCTGCCGATGTTTATACAGCTTGGGATGCAAAAGCAAAGGGTTCAGCCTCAGAAGCTGCTTGGAATGACGTTTTTGCAACCTATGCTGCAAAATACCCAACAGAAGCGGCTGAGTTAAAACGCCGTGTCAATGGTGACTTGCCAGCAGAATTTTTGGCACAAGCGGATGCTTATATTGCTGAAGTGAATGCAAAAGGTGAAACCATTGCAACACGTAAAGCAAGCCAAAATGCGATTCAAGCATTTGCCCCTTTACTACCTGAAATCTTAGGTGGTTCTGCTGACTTGGCTGGTTCAAACCTTACACTTTGGAAAGGCGCGAAAGGGGTTGAGTCTGATCCTGCGGGTAACTATGTACATTATGGTGTGCGTGAGTTTGGTATGACTGCAATTGCCAATGGTGTAGCATTGCATGGTGGTTTCATTCCTTATGTAGCTACATTCCTTATGTTTATGGAATATGCTCGTAATGCAGTTCGTATGTCTGCATTGATGAAACAACGTGTGATCCATGTTTATACCCATGATTCGATTGGTCTAGGTGAAGACGGTCCAACACATCAACCTGTTGAGCAAATTGCATCTTTACGTGGTACACCAAATTTAAATACGTGGCGTCCATGCGACACAGTTGAAGCGTCTATTTCTTGGAAATCTGCTTTAACACGTAACGAAGGCCCTACAGCGTTAATTTTCTCTCGTCAAAACTTACCATTCCAAACACGTACTCAAGCTCAGATTGAGAATGTTGTGAAAGGTGGTTATGTATTGGCTGAAGAAAAAGGTGAATTAAAAGCGATCATCATTGCGACCGGTTCAGAAGTTTCATTGGCGATGGAAGCATATGCACAACTTGAGGGTGTGCGTGTGGTGTCTATGCCATGTGCGGAAGAATTTGTTAAGCAAGATGTTGCATATCGTGAAGCGGTATTACCATCAAATATCCGTGCACGTGTTGCAGTTGAAGCTGGACATGTAGATTACTGGTGGAAATTTGTAGGTTTAGACGGCAAAGTCATTGGTATGTCAACTTACGGTGAGTCTGCACCAGCCAAAGATTTGTTCCAATTCTTTGGTATTACCACAGAAGCAGTTGTTGGCGCTGTAAAAGAATTGACAGCTTAATTCTTACATTGTTTAAATATAAAACGCCCCAACAGGGGCGTTTTTTTACCTTTGTTAAATCTTTTAAAATAACAGACAATGGCTTTTTTTCCTTAAAACTGAATTATTAATTCTAGGGTAACAAGCTGGCAATTTTTTAAAAGCGAAATGGCAGCGTAACAGCAACAGTTAGAATAAAACCCCATCCACCTAAATCGAAAACTTTTGATACTGCAAGAGATGCAAAAGCTTGGGCCAAAGAACTTGAGGTCACCTTGAAAAATGAAAAGGTGCAAAATTTTAAACATATAGTTTTTAAAGATGCTCTGATTGAATATCGAGAAAATGTATCTATAAATAAAAAAGGTGCATCCCAAGAAATCACCAGAATAAATTACATCTTTAAAAAATATGGACTGTTCAAAGGCTTTGATAAATGTAGATAAAGAAATGCTTGTTAAATGGAGGGAATTGCGTTTAGAAACCGTTAAGGAGGGCAATTGTTCGCCGTGATCTAATAATGTTTCAAGGCTTCTTTGCATGGTGCATAGAAACAAAAATATGGTTAGGTAGTAACCCACTCAAGGATGCGTCCATACCTAAATAATCAGAGCATAGAGAGCGTGTTATTGCTGATTGGATTAATGATGATTCAAAAGTCTTAATCCCCAAGAAGAACAAGCATTGTTGTGAGATATCAGACAATGAAGCAAGAGCAGTACGGCGACTGATCTTAGATATGCAAGGTCAATCTGAAGCATTGGATGAATGGCTGGATGCTATAGTTGATCGATATTTTTATAGCAGTTCATGGCCCCAAATGGTTATTAAATCAGGTACAGTGGATATGCCAGTTATTGCTCGCGCAGAAAGGGATGCTTGTTTTGATGTGAAGTGTGGCTTAGATGCATTAAATGTGAGGTATCCATTTATTCAATATAAAGCACACTGCTTGACCCTGCACAGGGTATATGGCATATTTCTTGTTATAGTGGGCAAAGTTATGGTAATCCGCTAGATATTAAGCTCACTTTTAAGTGGGCTTTTTGCTTTTTAGAAATACAAATAAAAACAGATATTATAATACTGTAGAAAAATTGGAAATTATATGAGTAAACGGTGAGATCAGTAACCTAAGACCACTTTTATTTAGATAATTTAAAACACTATACTTAACTGTTGTTTATTAAAAAAATTTATATTCAAATTATATGGAAGTTTATTTACTCATTTCTATTTACTTTAATACGCATGAATATTGAAATTTATCTATGTTGCTTTTATTTTAAAACTAGAAGATGGAATAATTATTTGATTTATATAGGTTAAATATTTTACATATATTCTTGTTAATTATTTATTCAGGATGAGACAAGCTCAAAATTATTAAAAGGTAAAAAGATGAAAAATATATTAAGTGGCTTAGTGCTAGCATTTATGTCTAATCATATATATGCGGCTGTAACATGTGGTACGTCAACATCAACACTTCCTACTTTAAATAGTGTTTATAAATCAGGTGAGTTTAGAATTTTCTACTCATCAAATCCAAGTAATGCTGATTACATACCAAATCAAACTGATCTTAATAATAATGGTATTCCAGACTATGTTGAAAATGTAGCAATACAAGCTAATGCGACTACAGAAGCTTTAACTAGCCTTAGATTTGTTCATCCTTTAAATAGTGAACGATACGCGGGTGCGGCAAAATTCATTGATATCCATTTAACAGCTTTAACTGGCAATGGTGTAGCGTATGAAAATCCTTCAATATTTATTAATAAACCAACCAAAGAAGGTAAATGTGCTCTTAACATATATATTCGAAATAATATTGAGAGTTTTACTGGAGATTATTGGGTTACAGGAACGCACGAAATTTTTCATCTTTATCAATATGACTATAATCAATTTAAAGGTGGCTGGTACCTTGAAGGAATGGCTAAATGGCTGAAAGTCTTTTGCAATCGGGTACTCAAAATGGAGATGGCCTAACTCCATTGCCAAAAGAACAAAAAAAATTAACAGCAGAGGTTTATGAAGTACCATACAATCAATTATGGAGTCGATTAGCCGTACTTTCTGATACAACAAATGGTCAACTAAATCTTCCGCCAAATTTAATAAACCGAACATACCTAGATGGCACAAAGGTGTTTAAGGATGACAAGTTAAAAGGTTATTTATTTATTAAGAAAACTTTAGAAAGTTTGAAAATTAAATCAGATCAAATTTCTTCACAAAATGGTCGGAATCCTCATAATTGGGACGAAATAGATCAGTCTAATCCTGCTAATAGAACATTAATGTTAAAGGCAATCCAAGATTCAATGTTGCAATTTGGGATGAATCAAACAACAGAAGAACAAGAATTTTTACTTTTACAGTAAGAATATGATTTTCAATAGTTTTAAATTTAAAGCTCACTTTTAGTGGGCTTTTTTATTTTCTAAAGCTTATAAATTATAATTCAATTAACAGGCTGAATTTAGTAGTATCGACCTAGAGTTCATTGCATTGAGATAATCATGAAAAATAAATATTTATTTCTATTTGTCATATTTATTTGTATTGGTTTTTTTATTTTATTAGTTAAAGGTGAATTACAATTATCTCAATCTGGCGGTATTGAAAAGGAATGTATAGGAGTAAATATTCCTGAGAGTGTAAAATATACAAAGTCCCGACAATATTGTACTTGTTTCAATAATCAGCTTAATTATAAAGATAGCAGTAGTGCTCAAAGTTTTTGTTTAAATAAAATTAACTAAAAATAAATTTTATCCGTCAAATAGTTTGATGGATTCACCATGACCGCCGAAAGGCGGTTTTTTATGTCAGGAGAAAATGAATGACACGTGAAGAACGCCAACATTATGTAGATGTAATTAAAGCCCTCTACAAAACCTCTATTTCAGTTGATGAAGTCAAATTTCAGATGAAGTAGTAGATATTGTAGATACAATTCTTTATGCAATTCGAAATTGCACTATGAATCTTGGCATTTTTATTTCTATTGTTAATGATGTTACTTCTGAAATAGACTTCTTTCATAACTCACTTTTACTCAGTTCTAAATTATAAATTCCTGCAATAAAATTGAACCTTAAGACAAACTTTTTCCATCTATTTCGATATCGCTCTGCAAGGATTTTGAAAGTCTTTAATGTTCCAAATACATGCTCAATCCCTATTCTTCTTTTATTAATTTCTCGATTATATGTTTTTAGTAAAGGATCTAATTCACAACGTTTTTTAGCCTTGCACGGTAACAAGCTATTGGGATATATAGTATAAATCCCTTGATAACCTTTATCTTCCAGAATAAATGAATTTGTTGGGACTAAATGCAGATTGCGTTTGAACAGTTCAAAGTCATGTACAGCGCCTTTGCTCATGCATAAACTTAGTATTTGCTGAGTTTTACAGTGAATGATCGCTTGTACTTTAAGCGTATGAGTCTTTTTCTTACCACTATAGCTTTTTTTCTGTTTTTTTAGGCCTTTGAATTGGAGTTTCAGTAGCATCTACAATCACCACATTCCAGTCTATACCTTCACCTTCGGGGATATCTTTGGGTAAATTAAACAAACCTGACTGGATTAAACTAACTTCAACTTGACGAACAATTCTGGAAGCTGTTGGCTCTGATACACCGTAACTTGCAGCAACATGAAATAAGGTTCGGTATTCTCTCCAATAGCTTAAACAGAGTAGTACTTGATCTTCAAGACACAGTTTCGGTGGTCTGCCTTTAGATGGAATTTGCATCTGCATTTGTTCAACCATTAGAGAAAATGTTGAACGAGATATGCCTGTATAACGCTTAAACTGGGAATCAGAAAGCTTTGTTAAGTTGAGATATTTCATATACAGATTATGCTTGAAAATCTTAAATTTTAATCTATTTTTTGACAAGTTCATCAATACTCAATAATGTAATTTTTTATTTATATATTAGTTTAAAAGTAATAATTGTTTATCCTTAATCAGATTGAACTTATAATTTTGCTTTATTTTTTTAGGATCAAAAGTGAAAATTTATAAGGGATTTCTTAATCTCATTGGTTGCACATGTTTAATCATCAGCTCTTCAGTGATAGCAAAAACAAGCATTAGTGTTTTTTCACCTAAAAAAGGTGTGATTTGTGATAAATATATTTGTGCTGATAAGAAAGGTGTATCAAAATCCCTTACGGCCAAATATTTAGGGACTAAGAAAGCGAGTAAAGCTTTTTCACAAAGCAATTTTGACACATCAGCATTTACACTTTCTAATGGGGTATTTTGTGATACAAATACAAAAAGATGTCATGTAGATCGATATTTTGAGAACGGACATAGAAGTAAAGTTGATAAAAGCATGACTGATAAGCTTTTTAATTATAAATAGTTCTTTGTCATAAATAACTTAAAGAGCTCGTCTAAAGGTGAGCTCTTTTATGATCGAAATGTGGAAATTAACCAATATAATATTCTTAGCAAAAAAGAAAACCATAAAATAAACCAAGAACAAGGCCGTTACAAAAGGCAAAGCAAATTTAATTTGAAGTTAATGGGCACAAATTGGAACAGATGAAATTTTCTGATTGAAAAGAACCCAATATATAGAAATTATTTTGAGTGAACATAAAATTTTAAAAGAAATAATCATTGAAATTTGTATATTCCCATGATTATGAAATCAATTATTCAATAAATTTTTGTTATCTGATATGAAACAAAATAAGAATGATTATCTACATCAAATTAGATATGATAAGGGCAACTATTAATTTATCAATATAGATGAAATTACAAAAGACAATTGTAGAAATTTTATAACTTTAAAGGACTATGGATTGCATATTTCAAAGATTGTATTTAAGAGTTGAATAAATAATACATGTAAGATTTTTATAATTATAAAACTGTTGATTACAGTTAATAAAGTATCAGAAAAATCATTATGAATTACATTAGTCGTCATAATTGATATAAATAAGACCAAAATTAAAACATAGAATTTGCTATTAAGATATTGATTTGTCATGAAAAACTCATTCTTTAATTGTTATATTGTAACATTTATCTCTAGAGACTTGTATATTAGATATGTCATGAAATGAAAAGAATTATTTATTTGTAGAAATAATAAAGCAAAAATAATCGTAAGTGTAAGTTAATAAATGAAATTTTAACATTAAATTTTAATAACTATAAGCATTTATGAAGAACTTTTATAAATAAAATTAATATATATATAAGAAAACTTGATTATTTTTGTTTTGGGTGTACAATAAACTTAACTAGAAAAAGTCATGTTTGGTAAATTTTCTCTAAGTACCGCAGTATTAGTCATAATCCTTCGTTTTTTTCAGATTTTAAGCTCCATTCTTTATTATTTCGATGTTACAGAATAGTCAATAAAATGGCTAAATTTTTAAAAAATAGGATTTATTATGTCTAATTCAAATGTTATGAAAGGTACTGTTAAGTGGTTTAATGAAGCCAAGGGTTTTGGTTTTATTCAGCCAGAATCAGGTCCAGATGTTTTTGCTCACTTTAGCGAAATCGCTAGCTCTGGCTTCAAAACTCTTGCTGAAGGTCAACCCGTTGAATTCAGTATTGCACAAGGTCAAAAAGGCCCAAATGCTATAAATATTGTTGCTGTATAAGTAATTGTAAATAGTAAAAAGAAAAGCACTAATTAGTGCTTTTTATTTTCTCTTAAAATTAATTTTAAGATTGTTAATAAGTTTAAATTTAGGATGTAAATTGTTAAAAATAAATGATTTAATTGCAAAATCTAAAAATGGTACAGAAATTCTTGTGTCTTTGATTCCTCTAAATAAAATACAAAACACACGTGAAGGCTTTGAAACAGTAGAGGTTGGAAAAAGAGTTCTTCTTTCCTCTGGAATTGAAGTTGATTTGAATTTAGATGGACGGACCTTCTATGCCTCTTTAAATCAACTATTTAAATTAAATGATAGAGTTATTTAAAAAACTCAATTAGTTACTGAAAACTTAGGTGGATTCTTCATTTCTGCCAAAATTTTATTAGGATATCGTAATGCTTAAACATAGTATCAGTGTTAAAGACCAGTTTGGAATTAAATATCTCATTCAGGCAACCGTGGATAATTATTTCGCTAATACCCAATGTTTTTCAAATTTAAAATACATTACAGTTGAAGGCGAAGACATACGACCGAGTTTTGAAATGTTTTTTCAAAGTAAGCTCACTTGTAAAATTTTTAAAATTGATAAAATCTCTTAGTTATAATGAATTTAGTGTTTTAAAGGGGATGAAGAGCAAATACCTTAATTAAAGTGGAAGCAGGTATTTACATCGCTTATTTCAACTTGCATTTTAAAAATATTAGTGTATTTATAACGTATTCAAATTTATTTGAAATTTGTTATTTCCGTGAAAGTGCAACAAAATTGCAACATTCTAAATTATTTAATTGATTTATAAGCAAATTATTTGCCCCAATTGGGGCGGTTTTATTTTGTGAACTTGGTTTGTAAATTAACTAAATTTTAGTAGCAGTTTTTTGCAATAGGTATATAGTTGTGCCATTCATTGGGTATTCATGAAACATGGTGATACATATCCCATAAGTGAGGAAAATATGAGCCTTTATGAACAAATTAGTGATGAAATTACCTTGATGGATGCAGGTGAGCAAAAGTGGATTGGGCAGGATTTGCCGCTTGAATCTATGGTTGCTGTTGAGTTACTGCTACAAGATTTTCAAGAAGATAAGTTGATTAAGATCCGCCGTAAAAACCATGAAAAGCACTCTGGTTTAAAACAGGTTGATCGTGTCTTGGTTGAGAAGTTATAAGTTTAAAAGCCCCGTAAGGGGCTTTGATATTTTAGAAATATTTTGCAGAACAATCGTACAAAAACTGACTCAAGTAAATTAGTTATAAATAAAACTTTGATAATTCAAATGATATTAACCTAGAAAATTTAAGATAAACGATCCATCATATTTTTAATACGTTTTTCAGCATCGCCCAATGAAATATCATGATAAAAATCATCTACAAATGGATGTTCCTTAGCGAGATATGGAATCAAAATAGTTCTTAAATTACCAGTTTGGGTATGAACAGACATCAGTGTCGAAGAATCACCAAATTTATATTCAGAAAGAAAATTACACAGCGACCAAAAAAGTGATTTCATGATTTTCTTTATTAAAATGATCTTAATAATCTTGAAAACTTTTTTCACCTACAAATACCCATAAGCCAAATTCGAGCTCACAACAACGATTAATAACTTTTTTTAAATACAAGGTATAAAATGGTTAACTTGATCATGGTGTGTAATCACACAAAAGTCATTATGGATAACAGCTAGATTACTTTTAGCTTCCACGGAAAGAATTGCAAAATAATTGGGATTAGAAAAACAAAGTGTAGGCCATACGGATTGATGTAATTACCAACATTTTTGACAGGACGTTTTGTATCATATTTTTACGCTACTATTATGAATATGTGCTTGTCCTATGCTTAGCATTTAGCATTCAATTCCCAACTCTGTTTGAATTTGAATATTTGAAGTCAATAATTTATGAACAGGACAACTTTCTGTAACTTTAAGCAGGCGTTTATGTTGCTACTCGGTGAAATCACCTTTAAGAAAAATTTTCCTTGAAATATTATTCTCAACTAGTTCAGGGTTTAAAGCTCAATCTAATTGTACATGTTCAATTTTAGCCCTTTATGATTTGAATACATTTCTAAGTTGCTCACAGTACAAGCAGATTATGTAGATAATAGAAATTAAATCGGATTCTGTGCTGTATCTTGAACACCCTTATCGCTAGGTTTATCGGCATACCATGTATGTCCTTGGGGGTGGGTGAGTGTCACACGATAAGGTGTCTGTGTACTTTCTACTTGAGCAAGATTTGCCATAAAATGTTCATCAGATAAAAATAGACCAGTATCATCAATATAAAATTTTCGGAAAAGTTTTCAGTTTAATTTATTGCTTTATAAATTTTAGATTTGAATGTGACCTATGGTCAATGTTTTTCTTAATTACTTTTTAAAAAATAAATAATTATAAAACAAAGTCTTGTTTTGTTTTTTTAGGGTTGGATTAAGTTTTTAAAATGGTCATTATAGAATCGTTGCATATATGCAACATATCGTATTATCAATAACAGTGAATTTATACGGGAAGTGTATACACTAATATCCATTCGATAGCGAGAATATAAAGATGAACTTTAAAGCATTAACATTGGGTTTGGCCGTAGCATCAGTTACAACTTTCAGTATGGCAAAGCCTGTAGATTACAAAATTGATCCAACACATACTGCAACAGTATTTACTTGGAATCATTTCGGTTTTTCAACACCTTCAGCAAACTTCAGTGACATTCAAGGTACGATCTCTGTTGATAATGCAAAACCAGCAGACTCATCTGTCAATGTAACTATTCCATTAGCTAGTTTAAATACCAATGTAGCAGCATTAGACCAACATTTAAAAAAGGCAGATTTCTTTGATGCTGAAAAGTATCCAAATATCACTTTTAAAAGTACTAAAGTTCAAGCTTTAGGTAAAAATAAATACAAAATCACAGGTAATTTAACTGTGAAAGATGTGACTAAACCAGTTATTTTAGATGCTGTTTTAAACAAACAAGGTGAACATCCAATGACTAAAGCGCAGTCAATTGGTTTCAATGCAACGACATCATTTGACCGTTCAGCATTTGGTGTTGGAGCATACGTGCCAAATGTAGGTGATAAAATTACTGTAAATATTACAACAGAAGCGTCTGTAGCAAAGTAATATTTAAATAGATCAAAGGCTTATAAGGTGGATATAACTTGCTTTATAGGCCTTTTTTATCGCCTAGATAAAAGTTGCATCAATCTAATCAGTACGGATATCTAAATATTCAATATAACCAGTACCTTCAACTGGACTCCCTTTGAATGTACCTTTGTATTGATAGCTTCCTGCATAGCCTCCAGCCATGCCATATTGAAAATCTGCATTTGTTAGACCATCAATACGTATTAACGAATTTCCATTATTATCATTCACGCACCATGAGAAAGTACGAGGTAAACGCATTGATAAACCATTCGGTGTTATAACACGTTGAGCTTGAAATGCATGGACATTAAAATTAAATCCATTTGAATGAATACTGCCATGATCATCTGTAGAACGAATATATACTCGACGTTGCAATACAAGATTTAATGGGCCAAGAACTTCGACAAGTAGGACTTGAGTTTTCTCATCGATATTTAAAATATGATAAGTAAAATAATTGATATATAAATTTACATCTACTGCACGAGCATATTCATAAGTACAAAGTCCTTGAACTGAGGTTTTCTTACCTTGATATTCAAGAAATCCTTCATATGTACATAATAATGCCCAGTGATCATATAAACCTAATGACATTTGTGCAAAATGTGCAATTTTATCAGTCGCACGAATCTTTAAATCAAAATTGAAATCATGACCTTCACGATGCGCATGAAAATTTGGATATGTGCCTTTTAATAACAAGTCATTCCCAAATTTTAAGGATGAACCATTACTTTCCAATTTACAGTCATTTTCTACACTATAGCCATTAAAGTGTTTGTCTGTACCCACTGCTGTGCCTATTAATACATTTGCTGTATCAAGCGCAGTGGTTTGGATCAAATGTTGATTTCTAAAAATTTTTACACGTGGTTGACCAACCACGATTAAAAGATTCAAAAAATTAAATGGTGCATTAAGATTCGGAATCATAACCCCATAATGAACGCAAGAATATTTTCCTCGTGGTGTATGCGTTGGCGTATTCACCTCAAAAGGTTTTCCGTTGATTGTCTCTGAACAATCGATAAAATTATGTAAAAACTTTGGCGCAGCAATGTGTTTGGGTAATAATCGTTTCATCTAAATGATCCTTAATACTTTATTTGTTAAAATTTACAGTTCTAATGAGATGCCTTGACGAGCACTTTTTATATCCAATGCACTCTTAGAAGTAATTTTAAGATATGATTTTGCAAATATTTTCTGTGATGTCTTGTTTAGGATTATTTCAAAATTTTTAGGTAGATTTATTCCTAGAGGATTGCTTTCTTTAATCGAAAGCTCAGTAAAAACACGTGTTCCCATTATATAATCAAACCACGGACGTGTAACACACCAATTGGCATTTTGATTACTAGCCATATGATGATCATAGTGCCAAGGGATCCGTTTACGCGCATATTCAGGGTCTAGGTGAGATTTTGCATGTACTCGCCAATAATTCCAAATCCCATAGTATAAGCCGGCAGTAAAAAATGGTGCAATGGGTAAAAATACAGTTGAAACCGCGGCTATACCTAACAATGCGGTTTTTTCATTATAAATTTCTGCATTTTTAAACATAGATTCACGATATCCTTCATCATGAAACACATCTGTTCTGGCACGTTTATGATGTGCTATATGTGTGAAGAAAGGGCTATTACGGTGTTTACTTGGAAATTCATGCAACCATACCTTATGTGCATACCATTCAAATCCATTCGCAACTAAAAGGCCAATTGGAAAACCTAACATCTCTAATCCTTTTCAATTAAGAAATAAACATCAGTGTAGAAAAGAACAGCTCATTTTTTTTGACTGAAAAGCTAACTCGTTAAATGTCATTAGAATCAAGTTATAGCTAAAAAATTATTTTTGCTTACGCTGGCGATAATGGGATGGCGTTTCATTTGTCCAGCGTTTAAAGGCACGTGAAAAGGCGGAAGGCTCAGAAAAACCAAGTAAATATACAACTTGATCTATGCTTATATTGGGATTCATCAATAGTTTTTTGGCCATTTTTTCACGGTAAGTTGCCAAAACTTTTTCAAAAGTCGTATTCACTTCTTTAAGATCTGCACGAAGTTTTCGTGGCTGCAGCCCTAAATGTTGGGCAATTAATTTTAAATCTAATTGACCTGATTCTAATAAACCGGAGCTGAGTAAGTTTTCTATATCATTAATTAAATAATATTTATCGACAACTTTCACCTGCTGTTTAGCAACATGCTCATGTATTTTTAATAGCATTGGTTCAGCTGATGCTGAAGCTAAGCTCAATATTTCAGCATCAAAAACTATACAGCCGTGCTGCATACCTAAACGAGTAGGGCATTTCCAGATACGTTGATATTCATCTAAGCTCGCACCTTGTTGGTATGGCAACCATATTTCTTTGGGATTAAAATGATTGTTAGTTATATAGTTCAAAAAATTAAGCATAACGCTTATGGCGCATTCTAGATAATGACGAACTGGGTGCTGAAGATTCGTGATCATTGCATTTTGATTTTCAATGTGTAAATGAGCCACAAAAGCATCAGTAAAAATTTTTTGATAACGCAAAGCTCTTTGTAAGCCGTCCCCAAATGTAGGACTACTCATAAAAATGTATTCTAATATTTCGCCTCTAAAAATGGGGAAATGTTCACCTACATGAAGTCCGATATTTTGATCAGCACTGATTTCTTCAGCTATTTCCCAAAAGCGTTGTTGGGTCGAATTATCTCGCCGAATGGTTTTGTCAGGTGGTTGTTCTGATAATCTTATTTGTGAAAATATCCGATTTGCATCCAAATTCATTTTATTTAGGGTGTGATATGTTAACCAGAGGAAAACACCAGAATCACTAGATTTGTTTTGATCCATAAATCAAAAATACCGATTTCAACATATACAATTAATACTCATAGATCAGGCTACAAATGTATAAAAGTCATGAAAATTTAAGCTTGTTTTATCATCTTAGAGAAAGCCATTTGACTGTTCAATGTCATTGCGTGCTAATTTTAATTATTGTTCTACAATCTAATTTAGCTATTCAACAAATACGCCTAACAATCTTTTTAAAATGTCTTTTATTTCTGAGCTGCCTTCTCAACTAGTCGCTTAAAGCTAGGGCATTGCAAATGCGATGGTGCAGGGCAGTCACCTACGTGGCGAAGTATGTCACGGAGTGCGATCAATTTATGAATTTGAAGATCAATCTCATCGGCTTTTTGATGAATAACACTTGGAGAAAGATCAAGTGCGCCACGACTATCGAACATTGCTGCGATCTCTTTAAGCGAAAAGCCCGCCGATTTTCCCATTGAAATCAAAGTGAGTCGTAACAGAACTTCAGAAGAAAATTGTCTACGTAATCCATGACGAGAAATTGAGAAAATCAAACCGATTTCTTCATAATAGCGTAGTGCTGAAGATTTAATTCCACTTTTTGCTGAAACTACACCAATATCAAGAAATTTCATACTTGACCTCAAGTCAACTTGAATTAGTAGTATGTGATTAAACACCACTGCTGACAAGAGCGCAACATGACAGAGCAGACAGAATCGATAAACAAGACCCAAACTGGAATCACCATCACTTTGGCGTTATCCATGCTATTGGCATCGCTGGGGACAAGCATTGTCAATATCGCCTTACCCACACTTGCTGAGGTATTTCTACTGCCATTTAATCAAATACAGGCTATTGTAATTGGATATCTTGTCTCGCTGACGCTCTCTGTTGTCATTGCTGGACGCTTAGGTGATCGATATGGATGTAAGTCTATGCTGATCGTTGGACTGATTATATTCAGTTTGGCTTCACTGCTATGTAGTGTTGCACCTAACTTATTGATATTGGTTGCTTCACGATCATTTCAAGGAATAGGTGCGGCATTCTTAATGACACTTGCAATGGCACTGACACGTCATACCGTCAGTAAATCACAGTTGGGAAGAGCAATGGGAATGCTTGGAACGATATCAGCTTTAGGTACAGCACTTGGACCAGTGTTGGGTGGGTTTCTGCTTGTTGTGAGCGGTTGGCAAGGCATTTTTGGATTACAGTTTATACTTGCGGGTATCGCGATTATTCTGACTTGGGTACTGCTGCCTAATGATTACATTAAAAAAGAAATTCCTGCACTAACTTCTTTGCAACCAGACACGAACATAACACAAAACCTCATGGTTAATTTGCTGGTTGCCGCCGTTATGATGACCACACTTGTCATTGGACCTTTTTATCTCAGTCTTGGTCTAAACTTGAATCAAATACAAGTGGGTTTGATTATGGGGATTGGGCCAGTGGTTGCTATCTTAAGTGGGATTCCATCGGGTCGACTTGTCGATCGTTGGGGCAGTCGCTATATCGTCACTACAGGGTTGATTTTTCTGATTATCGGTAGCTCGATGCTCGCTATCTTACCGAAATTGATGGGTATAAGTGGCTATATTATGCCGATCATTATTTTGACTTCGGGTTATCAACTGTTTCAGGCAGCCAACAATACCATGACCTTGGCAGATGTTCCCAAAGCTCGACAAGGGATGGTATCAGGACTTCTTAGCTTATCTCGTAATATGGGCTTAATTATCGGGGTTTCAGTGATGGGAGCTATTTTTTCATTTGGTGTCGGCACAAATCAACTCACTCAGGCAACGGCTTTAGCAATCATTGATGGGATGCAATTTACCTTTTTGTGTGCTGGAGCATTGATGATTGTGGGGGTGCTCATCAGTTTTGTCTCATTTCGTAGACAATATTGATAAGAAGGATTTGTAGCGTAATCGTATAAAATGAGCTAGATCTAACAAGCCCTTTTAAGGGCTTGTATGCGTTTATTTTTGTTTGGTTTCAATTAAATCACTTAAATTATAACCTAAGCTTTTAGCATAATTTAAATATTCTTCAGTTGTGGCTGGATCAAGCTGTGGAGATCGACTGAGTAACCATAAATATTTTTTGTTGGGTGTACCGATCAATGCAACTTGATAATTTTCATCCAGCTTTAAAATCCAATAATCACCACGCCCCACAGGTAACCAACGAAGTATTTTTGGTAAAAAACTTACTTTTAATTTGGAGTTCGTAGGCGCGTTTTGTACATATGCTTCGCCAATTGATTGTTGAAGCTTGCCATTTTTATCGTAACAACGATTATCTACTTTGATTGAGCCATTTTCATTTAAGGAATAATCAGCAGTAACGTTATAATCGCATTTATTTTGAAAATACATTGGCTTGCGTGCAATTTCATGCCAAGTACCCAGATACCTCTTTAAATCTACATTTTTAACGGTTTGAATCTTTTCATTTCCTGCATAAGCAAATGCCGCAACACTAAGTAATGCTATTCCACCGACGAGCGTTAATATTTTAAACTTGTTGTTCATGACATAGCCCTATATTTAAGTATTTAATATATATATTCATTATGTCGCGCCTGATGCGGGGATATTGTAATTTTGCTTACAAGTCATGTAGTTTTTTCATGTAAAAATCTCTTCTAAGCAGTCCAAGTTGTCTTTTTCTTGCGATAATTTCATCATGCTGGTAAGGCAGTATTTCAGCCAATTGATCAACAGTTAAATGGTTGTTTTCAATGAGAAAGCAATCTTGATCTGTTGACCAAGCAGAGGATAACAATTGTTTTGTGTTTGGCTTATTTCTATAGGACATGGGATTAAATTCTTTACACCTTAAATGGCTGACAATCAATAAAATTGCGAGTGATTGAATTTTAACGCTCTGCACTTTTAGCGATATAAATTTGATATATTTATATCAAATTTTGATTTTGTTACTTAATCAAGATTTTAATATGTACTTTAGAAAAACTCAAATTTTAATTGTTATCGATAAATTGAGAGGGTGATATAAGATATAAATAGTTTATGATCGGCTTAAACTAAGAACGATGAAGTAAGTTTATGAAAAATATAACAATGATATTATTGCTTATGCTTACAGGCTGTATTACACCAAATCCTCATAGTTTGTTATTGATGAAACAAGAAAAACAAATTGAAGTTATGTTTGAGCAACTGAATAACGAAAATACCAGTAATGAGGTAAATAGAGCATTATTATGTGGTGAATATGAGCGTGTCTATAAAAAACAATACCTGCCTGCTTTAAGAAAATATGACAAGTCCTTGGGGCAAGAAAAACCCAAACAATATTATTTGGATGAACTGAATAACACACTTACTCAATACTTAGAACTGAAAAAAATAACGTGTTAAGGCTTTTTAGTTTGTTCAGTCTTTATGTTGAGTTTCTTCCATTTTCTGATTTGAACTCTAAAGTTGCTGAAAGGGGCGACAGTGTTGATATGAATCCATTTATACAGTGGCCAGTTGGCAGGTGTGATTGCCCATTTACGTTGATTTATTTCAAATAGTTCTTCATCTGTTAGATTTTCAATCCAGCCTGTGACTTCTTTGACCCGTTTAGACAATAACTGAGTATTTTCTTTTAATGAATACTGGGCATAGGTTTGATAAAAATTTTGATATAGACTTGCTAAGTTATTCCATTTATAGCCTTCTTTTGGCATTGAAACGGAGAAACCTGCAAGTTCTTTGCTTTCCCATTCTAATAATAAATTTACCCATCCTAATTGATAGGCTAAATTTTGGGCAGGGGTTTTATCTACACCTGCAACTTTATGATCTTTTAAGTCTTCAGATATTTCTTCAAATTCTGTTAAATATTGCTTTAATGAATTATTGATTGCAACAATCAGTTCCTGTTTAGATTGGTAGGTTTTCATCTATTCAATATTCCCCAAATAAATACAATACTGTTTATATTTAATGCATGTTTAGATCTAATTTATTTTAACTATGACAATGATGGAGCAACTCATTACCGTAGTGAATATACAGTAATGAGTCTGAAATTTATATCAATAGAAAATCAGTTATTCCAGAAGGCTTATGTATTGTTTACGTTCAACCGCAGTTATTCAAAATTATTTAGCAGTAGCTTGTTCATCGCCTTGCGCACTTCTAAATAACTTCCACTCATCAACCACTGTTCCATTTGGAAGCTTACAATATCCTGCTTCATTTCCTAATGCATCTTTTTTAATCTGAGACTCGCCTCCCATTTTTTGACAATACACACTTGCGGGATTAGCCATGCCAAGCGGTTTAGCATTTTGAGTATTTACTTCAGGGGTAGAACAGGCAGAAAGAAGTGTTGTCATGAGCACAGATGTGCCAATATATATTTTATTCATTGCAAATAAAGTCTTTGTTTTAAAGTATGAAGTATAATTAAATTAGCAAGTTTTAATGTATCTACTCTGTATAATCCTGTAGCTCAAAATAATGATGAGTACGACTTAGTATAAAGTTTAATTAAATAATATTATGTATAAATAAAGAAAATCTTTTAAATGTAAATGGTATAGTCAGTTAAATATAATAGTAAGTTAAATATGGGCAACGCAGTATTGATATTACACTTACACCAACACCGTATTTATGGGTGGAGACTAAATAGGGTATAAAAAGCACGAAACAGTAAAGTCTATTTCATGCTGATATAGATAAACAGATTATACATTTAAGTGTTTGATAAAATGCTCTAAAATCAGGGGTGATTTTAATTCTAGATTTGGCGCATATTTTTCATTTTCAGTTCGTAAATGAGGAATATTTAAGGCAGCTTTACGCAATTCACAAGTATGACCAATCAGCCATTTTTCCATATCCTCTGCTGCAACTTCGACATGGAATTGTAGTGCTAAGATATTTTGACCAACTCTAAATGCCTGATTTGTATAAATTGCAGAGCTTGCAAGTAATTCAGCCTGTACTGGCAAGTCAAACGTATCACCATGCCAATGTAAAACTTCGGTATTTACGAGTGGCAATAATGGATTATTTTGAGCCAGATTTAGCTTCAATTGACTCCAGCCAATTTCTTTTTGATGGCCTGCATAAACCTTTGCACCCAAAGCATGTGCAATCAATTGTGCACCTAAGCAAATACCAAGCGTTGGTAAATTCTTGGCTAAACGTTGTTTAAGATAAGTGATTTCATCATTTAAAAAAGGATAATCCTCAGTTTCATAAACACCAATTGGACCACCTAGAACGACGACTAAACCTTCAAATGCAAATGCTTGCTTTAAATCATCTATACCTGCTTCAAAATAACGTATGCGATAGCCCAAATCATAAAAAGTGTCTTCAAGAATACCTAAATCTTCAAAAGCTAAATGTTGAATGGCATAGATTGTCTTCGGCAAAGCGTATGTGGAGGAAGTCATGGTTTTATGATGATTTAACGAGAATATCGCTAATTTATACTAGATTCTATTGGGTTGAAAACTAAATTTATGATGTGATTTGCAACATAGAATAAATACAGTGTTTGCTTGATTCCAAAATGGTCGATTTAACCGAATCATCAGAAACACTTCTTGCTATGAGTATAGCACCTACCAGTTGACATAAGACGCCCCAGGCTTTTTCTTCACTTCCGAGGCGTTGAGTAAATAGGGCATGACCGCGCTGTAATTCTTGTTGATAGCGTTGTTTAATCTCCTCATCAGAACGTGCGACTTCTGTGGCGAGTGTTGGCAGTACACAACCATGATTTGGATGTTCAACATGAGAGAGGGTTAAGTAACGATTGAGTTCAAATTCAATCCATAACTCAGCCTGATTATGAGGATTGCTTTGCCACAGCTGAATGCTATTTTTAAGTTCATTTTCAACCAATGCTTTAAACAAATCCTGCTTGGAAGAAAAATGTGAATAGAATGCACCACTGGTCACGCCAGCAGCTTTCATAAAGCCATCTACACCGGTTGCAGCAAAGCCATCTTTTTTGGCAAGCTGTCCACTGATTTTTAATAGTTCTTTTCTTTTTTCTTCTTTATATCCAGATTTGTATCGCATATTTTCCTCGATCAAATTTTCCTTGACGCTCTTGTAAAACTATAACATAGTGATCGTTATAATAACGATCGTTATGCAAAAAGGGAAGCATGATATGCAAGATGAAATAACAACATCAAATCAGAAAGTTGCATTGATTATTGGAGCAGGTGATGCAACAGGTGGCGCAATTGCGAAACGTTTTGCCAAAGGGGGATATATTAGTTGTATGACCCGTCGCAATGCTGACAAGTTACAACCACTGATTGATGAAATTGAACAGGCTGGCGGGACAGCATATGGTTTTGCATCAGATGCTCGAAAAGAACAGCAAGTTATACAATTAATCGAAGAAATTGAAAGCAATATTGGTGAAATAGAGGTACTGGTTTTTAATATCGGTGCCAATGTCCCATGTAGCATCCTTGAAGAAACAGCGCGTAAATATTTTAAAATATGGGAAATGGCCTGTTTTTCTGCTTTTTTAACTGGTCGTGAAGTGGCGAAACGAATGGTAAGCCGACAACGCGGGACATTGATCTTTACAGGTGCGACTGCTGGTCTACGTGGTGCTGCTTATTTTTCAGCATTTGCAGGGGCAAAGCATGCACTTAGAGCTTTGGCACAGAGTATGGCGCGTGAACTTGGTCCACAGAATATTCATGTGGCTCATGTGGTAGTTGATGGTGCAATTGATACAGATTTTATTAAAAACAGTTTTCCTGATCTTTATGAGAAAAAAGACCAAGATGGTATTTTAAATCCTGAACATATTGCTGAAAATTATTGGCATCTTGCCCAGCAACCACGTGATGCATGGACGCATGAGCTAGATTTACGCCCTTGGATGGAAAAATGGTAAGTCACTTTATATTAGTAAGTTTTTTGTATGAGTAGGTTAATATAGCTAGATGACTTATCTCGATATAGCGAGAGTAAGAAGTCATGATTTAAGTTTTTTCTAGAATTATTTTTACAGTAGTACGATAAAAATATGATCAGTACAGTTAAGGAATAACACTGAATGAAACAGGTAGAATTTTATTTTGATTTGGGTAGCCCATATAGTTATTTAGGCTTTTATCAGATTCAAAAAATTGCAAAACAAAATCAAGCACAAGTGATCTGGAAGCCGATCTTGCTTGGTGGCATTTTTAAAGCCACAGGGAACAGCAGTCCAATGGCTGTGCCAGCAAAAGCCAGTTATTCGATGATCGATATGGGGCGTTGGTCAAAACTCTGGAATATTCCAATACAAATGAATCCCTATTTTCCAATTAATACTTTAAATCTGATGCGCGTGATTACAGCAGTTCAGCTTTATCAAGCTGAAAAATTCTTAACAGTGTTAAACGCTTTATTTGATGCAATGTTTGGGCATCCGCGTAATTTAAATGATATCAATGAATTTATTACCTTGCTTCAATCATTGGGTTTTAGTACAGAGCAGGTTCAAACTTGGCTTTCAGATGAACAGGTTAAAGCCCAACTAAAAAATATCACAGAAGAAGCCATTGGGCGTGGTGTTTTTGGTGCACCGACATGGTTTATTGGAGATGAAATGTTTTGGGGTGTTGATCATCTTCACTTTGTTGAGATGGAATTGGCTTAATCTTGATAAATACGCTTTTAAATTCTGATTCTATTATTTAGATGCTAGCATTAGAGAATTGCGTTGTATTGTGTTACAGCTAGCCATGCCACACAGTTATTCTATAGAAAGCCAAACTGCATTGAATCAGAAAAATATTTGATGAAGAAAGCTAATCGTAAATATAGAGGATTAAACATAAAAATGCTGTAATAGTGCAAGGATTAGTGCCAAAGTGAATACGGATAAAAGTGTTTGCATGCTGATGCTTGCCGCCATTAATTGATGATCGCCGTTTAATAGTTTGGTTAAGATATATGCGGAAGATGCGGTTGGGATAGAAAAGAAAATCATGATAGCAATCACGGCGGCATGACTTAGCTCAAAAAACTGCAAACAGATAAAGGCAATAAGCGGGATCAGCAATAATCTGATTAGGCTAATGAGCAAAGACTTTTTCAGATAAATTCTGAGGGTCGAAAATTGAATTGCTGTTCCTACACATAATAAGCCTAACATCAGACTACTACTTGAAAAAGCATTTAACAGATTTGCAAAGCCAGACCAAATAGGGATGTTTAAAAGATTAAATGTAATTCCCAATATACAAGAGCTGATCAGTGGGTTTTTGATTAAAGACCAGAATATATTTTTAATGTTCTGTTGATCTTTATCTGTCAGAGAAAGGATCGAAATAACATTAACCAAGGGAATTGCTATAGCAAGGATATTTACCAAGATACTTTTGATTTCAGCATTATTAAGTGTTGTGGCAATCGAGAGTCCGAGATAGGTATTAAAACGAATCAAGCTTTGGACATATACACCGATCTGGGCAATAGGTGTTCGGTTTAACTTTGCAAACAGATAAACGCCAGCAATGATCATGGCCATAATTAAAAAAATGACTGTAAGAATACTGTTGAGATGCCCCATATTCATATCTGCATTTGCAAGAGAACTAAACAATAAGGCTGGAAATAAAATATAGTAATTTAGCTTTTCTGCGCCATTCCAGAATTTTTCATCAAGTATATGTGACTGGAAAAGATAAAAACCTAAACCAATCAGGGCGATGGATGGGAAAAGAATAGTAATCATTTGTAGCATGATGAACGCTCTATGCAGAACCTAATTCGACCAAGTCCCACCCACTGATTTTTTTCATCTGTAAGCTAAACCCAAGTAAATTTTAATCAAGAATATGACTTATGCCTATTCATGGTAAAATGAGTCTTTACTCATGGATAGAGTAGCGATGACATTTACTCAACTGACTATTTTTGCCGTGTTAGCTGAACAGAAAAGCTTTACTGTTACAGCTCAGCGTTTGCAAATTTCTCAATCTGCGATTTCTCATGCAATTAAATGCTTAGAACAAGATTGGTCGGTCACATTGTTTTATCGCAATCATAATGAAGTTGAGTTAACTGAATCGGGTATACGGCTTTTAGTGCATGTGAAAGAAATTTTGAATATTTCCAATGTCCTAAAGCAAGAAATCTCCGATATACAAGGATTTCATTCTGGAACTTTAAGAATTGGATCTTTTGGTGCTTCATCTTCTAATGTACTTATTCCCTTAATTCTAGAAAAATTTAGTTTAAAATATCCAAATATTGAAGTGTTTATTAAAGAAGGAACGGATAAAGATATTACTCAATGGATTCATGATCGTACTATTGATGTTGGATTTGTAGTTTTACCCGAAGAACGCTTTGATACTTTTCCTGTGATTGAGGATATTTTTGTAGCACTTATTCCAAAGTCCTATGCACGATCACAGCAAAGTGCAGTTCGATTGGATGAATTGGCAGAATATCCTTTTTTAATGACCTCAGCAGGCAGTCAAAACCATGTCACAGAGATGTTTAGAAAAGCCAATCTGAGTCCAAAAATTAAATGTTATTTTTCTCAAATTTTGACCATTATTAATATGGTTAACAATGGTGCAGGTGTTTCAATTGTTGCTGATATGGCATTGAATAAAGAGTTAATGACACTGTTTCCCAATGTGCAAAAATTACCTTTATCACCCAATATTAAGCGGTCTATTAGTCTGGCAGTGAAGAATAAAAAACAGATGAGTCCAATTACGCAGGCATTTATTGATATTGCACAAATGGTTTAGCATTTTATCGTGAACGTTTCGCAGAAGAATAAATGACGAGTCTAAACACAGCATGAATGATTTGATTTATAAATTCATAGAACGTCCTAAAACAGCATTTATACTATGTGGCTGTGTTGCTAACCTATCCTTATGGGCAATTAGTCATATCAAAAGTTTTAGTATTTTATGGGTAATATGCTTCTTTGTTTTTACCGCATTTTCTGCATTGTTTTTGTCTGTTTATTTGATGGAATTTGTTGAGAAAAAACCAAGATACAAGATCTACTTTCAACTGTTGTTTTATATACTTTTGATCATTTTATATTTAGCATTGAATACTTATAAATCTGTTTTAGATCAGAAATTTCTTCCACAAAGTTTAGTGATGTCTGTGATTGTGTTTTTCACAATGTTATTGATGATGAATTTAAGAGTCGTGGTTGGATATAGTTTCGAACATATTAAAATGTTATGGAAAAGACCTAAATAATTTTGCTGCTGATCTCAGTATATCTGTTTGAACGCATTGGTTTATTCAACTAAACAAACAATACGAAACAGGCAATAAAGGAATGTGTTGATGAATTTAGAAACATTACAAAGGCAAATTTGCAAAAAATATGAATCAAAATATATGGAATTTAATCTGTCGGATAGGGTTGCAATTGCATTACAGAGTCTAGGCCAACAACCGATTTATGCAGTTCGAGTTGCGCTTAAAAAACAAGACAATGTTTCTTGGTTTATTCACTGTGGAGAATATTCTTCAGCTGATGATTTTTATCAACCGCTGCATGCCTCACATTTACAGTAATATTTACCTGAAATTTTACCTTATTTGGCGCTTGAGCACGGTTATCATGTCATTATTGATAAGCATGGCTATGAAGATGTTTGGATGAATCCAACAACCGACTAAATTTAGCGAATCATCGCAATCTGTATAAAATAATGAATGAATTGACAGTTATAAGGATTAAACAGCATCTTAATCATGACTAAAAAAAGCGAACCGAAGTTCACTTTTTTAAAGTGTAAATCAACTATAGAACTTAGAAGAAGCCCATTGCTTTGGTTGAATAGCTAACCAATAAATTCTTGGTTTGTTGATAATGATCAAGCATCATCTTGTGGTTTTCACGGCCAATACCAGATTTCTTATAACCACCAAATGCTGCATGTGCAGGGTAGATATGGTAGCAGTTGGTCCATACACGACCAGCTTCAATCGCACGACCCGCACGATAAGAGGTATGCGCAGAACGAGACCATACACCAGCGCCTAAGCCATACATCGTATCATTGGCAATTCTGATTGCATCATCATAATCTTTAAATGTTGCTACAGAGAGAACTGGTCCAAAAATTTCTTCTTGGAAAATCTTCATACTGTTGTCGCCTTTGAAAATGGTAGGTTCAATATAGAAACCTTGACCGACTTCCTGACGATCGCCACCCCCTGTAAGCAGTTGAGCACCTTCAGCACGACCTGTTGCAATACAACCCAAGATTTTGTCTTGTTGCTCTTGAGATGCCTGAGCACCAATCATGGTGTCTGTGTCTAAAGGATGTCCAGTTTTGATGCGTTTTACACGTTCAACTGCCATTTCAAGGAATTTATCTGCAATACTTTCTTGAACCAATGCACGTGATGGGCAAGTACATACTTCACCTTGGTTTAAGGCGAACATGGCAAAGCCTTCAAGCGCTTTGTCTAAATAATCATCATCTTTATCCATGACATCTTCAAAGAAAATGTTTGGTGATTTACCACCAAGCTCAAGCGTTACAGGAATAATATTTTCAGTTGCATATTGCATGATCATTTGACCAACCGCAGTAGAACCTGTAAAGGCAATTTTAGCAATACGTGGATTGGTAGCCAGTGGGCGACCCACTTCAACGCCGTAACCATTGACAATATTTAAAACGCCTGGCGGTAAAATATCTTGAATGAGTTCTGCAACTACTAAAATACTTGATGGTGTTTGTTCAGCAGGTTTAAGTACAATACAGTTACCCGCTGCAAGTGCTGGTGCAAGTTTCCATGCTGCCATAAGAATAGGGAAATTCCATGGAATGATCTGACCCACTACACCTAAAGGTTCATGGAAGTGGTAAGCAATGGTATCTTCATCAATTTCAGAGATACCACCTTCTTGTGCACGTAAACAACCTGCAAAATAACGGAAATGGTCAATTGCTAAAGGAATATCGGCTGCCAATGTTTCACGAATTGGCTTACCATTTTCCCATGTTTCTGCAACCGCCAGTAATTCTAAATTTTCTTCTAAACGATCTGCTATTTTCAGTAGTACATTTGAACGTGTTGTTGGAGATGCTTTGTTCCATGAAGCTTTGGCTTTATGTGCTGCATCTAATGCAAGTTCGATATCTTCCGCGGAAGAACGTGGAATTTTGGTAAAGGCTTTACCATCTACAGGAGAGACATTATCAAAATATTGCCCTTTAACCGGTGCTACCCATTTGCCATCAATAAAGTTTTCATATTGGGCTTTGAACTGTACTTTTGAACCAGGTTGATTTGGATCTACATAACGCATAAGAGTATCCCTTTACTTATATTCATGATCATTCATGATGTGTTTAATATGGCATGTATGAACAATGATTGTTTACATGATGGATTGAGCATAGAGAGTCAAAGGTAGGGAAAAGGTTGGATGAAATCCTAGAGTCATTTGCGCTATGCTTTAATCTTTGGCAATATTTTCTTGTTTATTAGAAAATTGCTAAATATTGGAAAAAATTGGTTTTATTCTACAGCTTTGGTATGAGTTGTGTTGACTCAGGTTAAGCTCACTATGTTAATGTGCTAGAGTAATTTATAAGCAGGTCCGCTGGATAAAAACAACAGAGAAAGGATAGGATATTTTTTAACGAATTACAGAGGAAGTAGCGTATGTTAAGCCAACAAGAGTTATCAAATAAACGGAGTTTAATTGAGCAGTTACGCCAAAGCAGTAGTTTGTCTTTAAAACATGCTGATCAACTCGGACAGAGTATTGCAAGTTCATGGCAACGTTCCAACTCAGCTGCGATTCCCAAAGATCGTGATGCTGCACCTTTGATGAATGTAAAACAAGAAAGAAAAACGCTGTTAGAAAAAGCAATAGAACATTGTCGGGATGAATTAACTCATATCGCAGAACAGTCAGCAATGGTTGCTGCAGTAGGGGATATCGGTAGTACTATTATTTGGTCAGCCGCAAGTGGGCAAATGCGCAATGCTGCAGAACGTGTCCATTTTATTGCTGGTGGACAATGGCGTGAAGATTTGGTGGGAACTAATGCTTTGGCACTGTCATTAAAAACCCAACAATCCAGTTGTGTGTTTTCCAACGAGCATTTTATGTCTTCTGTGCATGACTGGGTTTGTTATGCCTCTCCAATTATAGATCCATATTCCAAACAAGTTTTAGGGGTCATTGATCTTTCAACCACATGGAATCATCACAATAGTTTGGGATTATTGGCGGCTGAGCGCTGTGCCTCGATTATTCAATCGGCATTGCTAGAGTTTCAACAACAACATTTATTTATCCGTGCTTTTGCTGTGCCACAAGTGTTGTTCAATGGCAAGATTGTGGTATTGACACCACGACAAATTGAAATTTTGACCATTCTTGCGTTGTGCCCTCAAGGGATGAATCTGGAAAATTTACATCAAGCGTTGTATGGTGAACGAAAAGTGAGTGTCGGCACATTAAAAGCAGAAATGTCGCAGTTGCGTGATATCTTGGGCGGCATGCTGGGTTCACGGCCTTATCGTTTATTGGCACATGTTGAAGCAGATTTCTTGCAAGCAGAGAATGCTTTAGATGCGGGTTATACCGAATCCGCTTTAAAATTATGTAAAGGTGTATTTTTAGCTAAAACCGAAAGTCCTTTTTTATCTGCATGGCGAGATTGCCTCGAATCACGCCTAAGTGAAGCGATTTTTAAAGCCAATGAAACAGATGCTTTATTAAAACACCTTGCACATTTTCCAGAAGCGATTGATGCCGTTGAACGTCTAATTGAACTTACACCAGACGGGCATCCTGCTCATCAAATTCTAATGAAATATAAAGATGAGCATTGATTTTGCAGGATACTTTTAACTGATCATTTGCTTGCAAAGAAAAATGGATTTGAGCCTTTAAGGTTGCTTTTGAGCTAACCATGAAAAAAGTTGATGATAAACTTCTCTTCTGACTTCTGGTGCCGATAAAACCAAGTCATGTAGTCCATTTTGAATGGTCATGACATTAACATCGCCCTGTATTTTACCTGCATCTCTGACGATGTCTTTGACCTCTAAAATAACATCAGTGCTTTGAGCATCTCGGTTAAATTTCTTAGGATAGGTTGTTCTGTGAGAATGCATCACTAAGGTTGGTACATTGATCTGTACACCTGCATGAATTTCTTTTTGGGCTTCAAAAATTGCATGCACAAAGCTTAAATATACTTTGGGGTAAGTTGGTTTTTTCCACTCTAAGCTGAAATCCCATTCGCCTTGCAAATCTTTATGCAGACTGGTGACATACCATTTATTTAATTCACTTGGAAACTTTAAATTAGGTAAGCGTTTGCCCATTGCGCTGAGTTTGGGGAGGGCTAATTTTTTCTTCCAAGCAGGCATATTAAAGTCATAAAAAGGACTATTGCACCATAAGGCTTGAATAAGGGGATGTTGTGGATAATGTGCTGCATATAATGTTGCGATCAATCCACCTGTAGAATGTCCTGCCAGTAACACCTCAGTGTGGCCTTCCTGACCAATAATCTTTAATGCTTGCGTGATTTCTTCATCATATTCATTCAAATTTAGAACATAATAATATTTTTGATGTGGTAGGTAAGAACGACCATATTTTCTTAAATCAAGTGCATAAAAATCATAATCATGTTGATTAAATTGTTCAGCCATTTCTGTTTGAAAGAAATAATCGATAAAACCATGGATATAGAGCACCGCTTTCTTGGTCGCTTGAGCTGCTTGTTTGCGTACCAAAGTCGCAATGACTTTACCATCATAGTCATTTGGTAAGTTTATGGTTAGTTTTTCATAATCCGTACCAAGGGTATCAGGTTGATATTCAATAGATTGAGTGGTCATAGCGTATTCCTGAATTTTATAGAAAAATGAAATCCGAAAAATTACAGATAGTCTTTTACCAGCGCATAGGATTCATCATATAGTTTTTGTGCCAACTTTATATCTTTGGCCCTGCCTGATTTAAACGCTGGAGTTTGTAAACTCACATAATCACCATTTCGCTTTTCCCATGACGGATCAAAAGCAATTTTTTTAATTAATTCGGCAGGCTTAGATGGTGGAATAAGACCAAGTTTAATGATTGCATATTGCCATTTGGGTAATTCACGATAAATCTCAGAATCTACGCCACCTGGATGTAATGCATTGCTGGTGACATGACTTCCATATAGTTGTTTGGCGAGGATATTACTAAAGAGCAGATTAGCTAATTTACTATTGCCATAGCTCAAAACACCATTGTATTTCTTCACTTGATCCGCGTTAAAGTTTTCAGGTTGGATACGACCTAAAAGATGCATCATTGAAGCCAAATGAATTACACGACCTTGTTGGGCTTTTTGAACCAATGGAAGAAGTTTCAATGTCCAAAGAAAAGGCCCCAGATAATTTACCCCAAACTGTTTTTCAAAACCATCAGCTGTGGCCTCAAGATCAGGTGTCATCATGCCAGCATTGTTGACTAATACATCAATTTTTTCATATTTAGCAATAATTTCATTGGCTGCTTGGTTAATTTGTTCAAGACTATTTAAATCAAGGTGAATTACGTCTACTTGACCTGTACCGAATGACTCTAAATGTTGCTGTGCTGTTTTGGCTTTTTCTGGATTACGACAAGCAATGATCACATGGTGACCATCCTTAATAAAGGTTTCTGCAGTTGCAAGCCCGATTCCGGTATTTGCACCCGTGATGATGATGGTTTTACTTGTTGTTGTCATTGCTGAAATAATCCGCTGATGTTTTAAGCATCATAGTCATAGATTGTGACTTTATCAATATATCTGACAATAATGATTGTCATTTTTTATAAGCGTATAAAAAAGGAATATTACTAAAGTAATATTCCTGAGTATCAAGCACACTTCATTGTATTTGGCCTAAAAGGTTCTTAGGCTGAGTAGAAAGAAAGCGGATCGTTTTACATGGCTGATTCAAAAATTTTAATGACTTGAGCATCAGTTGCTTTACGTGGATTGGTCAACATACAGGCATCTTTTTGCGCATTTGAGGTCATCACTGCATGATCTTCCGCTTTGACACCCAGTTCAGCTAAGCCAGAAGGGATACCAATAGATGAAGATAACTCACGAATTGCATCAATCGCAGCAAAGGCAGCCTCAGTAACGGTTAAACCCTCAGTATTGACACCCATTAATTGGGCAATTTTTGCATAACGGTCTGGGCAGGCAATTAAGTTAAACTCACACACATGCGGTAATAGAATTGCATTACATACGCCGTGTGGAAGATTATAGAAGCCACCTAATTGATGAGCCATTGCATGTACATAGCCTAAAGACGCATTGTTAAATGCCATACCTGCTAAATATTGTGCATATGCCATTGCATCACGTGCTTCAAGATTTTCGCCATTGGCAACAGCAGGGCTTAACCATTCGCTAATCATTGAAATGGCTTTTTCTGCACATGCATCAGTAATTGGGTTTGCAGCAGTTGAAACATAAGCTTCTACAGCATGAGTTAAAGCATCCATACCCGTTGCAGCAGTTAAAGCAGCAGGTTTTGCAATCATAAGTTTAGGATCATCAATTGCAACAAGCGGTGTACAACGCCAATCAACAATTGCCATTTTTACATGGGTATCAGTATTGGTGATAATACAGAAACGAGTCATTTCGGAAGCAGTTCCTGCTGTCGTATTGATTGCGACAAGCGGTGTCATTTGGACTTTACTTTGATCAATCCCTTCATAATCACGAATATGACCGCCACCTGCGGTAACTAAGCCGATTCCTTTTGCACAGTCATGAGAAGAGCCACCGCCTAAAGACACAATAAAGTCACAACCATTATTGTTGTATTCGTTTACGCCATTATGTACGTTAATGTCTGTCGGGTTTGGTTCCGCCCCAGGAAAAATATGACTGTCTACCCCAGCATCTTTAAGATATCCAACAATAATGTCTGCAACACCAAATTTGAATAAGCCGGCATCAGTGACGATGAGGGCTTTTTTTGCCCCTAAATTTTGTGCTTTAGCACCGACTTCTTTGGCACAACCTGGACCAAAAAGTGAGACGCAAGGGATGTAAAAACCGTTTGTTTGATCTGCTATATTTTTAAAAGCCATGGTGCGATTCCTTCTACCATTGTTATTTCATCATTCCAGAAAGGTGATGTTCACCTTGAGGTTGAGTATCTGTTTTGAGGGCTAGATTGAATACCTACTAAACACCTACCAAACTTTAATAATGCAAACCTTAAACTAAGTATTTGATATTTTTATTTAAAATAAAGTAGTGAAGTTTTTCTTTATAATTTTTAAGGTGAAAATTATATTTGAACGTGAGTTTTGATTAAAAAGTACAAAAAGCTATTTTGTTGGGTGTTTTTTGCTCTAACAATTCATTTTATTTTTAAAAAGTGAATCGTTGAGTTTAATTTCGGGCATACATTTTAAAATCCATCAAAATAGAATGAATTATCAATTTATGAGAATGTGTATTGATAATTAAAAAGTTAAAATTATGTGAAAAATTTGATATTTATATAATAGTTCAGCATGGGCTTAAATAGACTTTTTAAATATACCTTTACTGTTAAATTATGCTAAATGATAAAAATAAAACAATGATATATATCATTAATAAGTATCATAAAAAATTTAAAAATAAAATTACCTATATTTTTTACGGCTGAGTGAAAATGCTATTGATCAGAATTTTATACATAAAGATTGTTTTTTATGTATGTTTTTTAAACAGGTTGCCACGGTTCGGTAATCTCATATTTTAAGGATAAAAAATGAAAAAAATATTAACGTTAAAAAATATTGTCATAACAAGTTCATTGTTCGCGATTACCAGCATGAGTTTTGCGGGGGAGTATAAACGCTTTTCAGTATCTGCAGGTTGGTTACATGTTATGCCTCAGGGAAAAGCCAATCCCTTTAATATTAATACCAGTGTTAAAAATGGTACTAACGCAACAGTCGGAAGTATCTCTACAACCAGTTTTTTAAACTCAGTTGATCCTAATGCTATGGGGGAAGACTTAGGCGGAGTACCATTTAATCAGAAAGAGGTTTTAACTGAATTTCTCAATGATGCATTTATGCAAACCCTATTGACCGATGGTAAGGGTAATATTTTGCCAGAGGTCGCAGGAATAGCAAATATTCATGGCTTGGAAAATTGGCAAGCTAAGGGAACAGGGCTTGAAGTCGATGATGTAGATACCCTTGGTATGATGTTAAATTATTACATTAACGACAATGTTTCTTTGCAACTCATTGGTGGAATTCCTCCAAAAGTTGATATTAAAGGTAAAGGGGAAATCTTGGCACCCCTCACCGGATTAGCCACCTCGCCAAGTGACCTAGTCGGAATTTTATTTCCAGATGGTATAGATTTAAACCAAGCAATTCCAATCACCAATTTAGGCAACAAATCTAAAGCAGCTTCAGTCCGTGCATGGACACCAGCGCTTGAAGCGCAATATCAGTTTGGTCAGTCTGGTGTCAATAAATTGCGTCCATATATTGGGGTAGGGGTGATGTACTCTCATTTTACTGATATTAAATTGAACTCACAGATCAAAAGTGATCTGGTCGCAGCGGGACACATGATTCAAAACGTTTTAGATGGAAAAGCAGGGGCTGCGTTGGATGGCAAACCTTCCAGTGCAAATCCTTATGTAAGGGTTAAAACGACTGATGCAATTGCACCTATTGTAAGTCTGGGTGCTACTTATGATATTAATGAAAACTGGTTTGGTGTGGCTTCTGTTTCTTATGCCAAGCTCAACAATCAGGCTAAGATTGATGTTGTTGATGCCAAGACTGGTAAGCGACTGATTAATTCCACGACAAAAGTTGATATAGATCCATTGATTACTTATGTTGGTGTAGGGTATCGCTTCTAAAATCAACACTATTTTCCCTAAGAATAGTGAAGATTTTAAATGGTTAGCTTCGGCTAACCATTTTTTATGTTGAGCAGAATGGTCTATGCAATTTTTTTTAGCTAGATGTAGATTGATGAGCAATAAAAAAGCATCCTAAATGGATGCTTTTTTGAGAGTATTGTACAAATCAGAGAATTTATTTCTCTACGATTGCAGTTACACCTTGACCACCAGCAGCACAAATCGAAATAAGTACACGACCTGAACCTTTTTGATTAACCAATTTTGCAGCAGTTGCCAAAATGCGACCACCTGTTGCTGCAAATGGATGACCAGCAGCTAAAGAAGAACCTTTAACATTGAGTTTGCTACGGTCAATTGAGCCCAATGGTGCATCTAGCCCTAAACGTTCTTTACAGAACTTAGGATCTTCCCATGCTTTTAAGGTAGAAAGAACTTGTGATGCAAAAGCTTCATGAATCTCATAGTAGTCGAAGTCTTGAAGCTTAATACCTGCACGAGCCAACATACGTGGAACAGCATAAGCAGGCGCCATCAATAAACCTTCTTTCTTATTCACAAAATCTACCGCAGCAGTTTCAGTGAATGTTAAGTAGGCAAGGACTTCATGACCATTTGCTTTAGCCCATTCTTCAGAGGCTAATAGAACAACTGAAGCACCGTCTGTAAGTGGGGTAGAGTTACCTGCAGTCATTGTTGCAGTATCACCTTTACCAAATGCAGGTTTAAGCTTAGCCAATTTTTCAACTGAAGAATCAGGACGCAAATTATTGTCTTTGTCTAGACCCATAAACGGCGTGATCAAATCATCGAAGAAGCCTTCATCATATGCTTTGGCCATTTTTTGATGTGAAGATGCAGCAAGTTCATCTTGAGCTTCACGCGGAATACCCCATTCTAAAGCAGTAATCGCTTGGTGATCACCCATAGATAAACCAGTACGAGGTTCACCATTTTTTGGTGCATCCATCAAGTCTTTAACATTGATTTTAGCTAAAGCTTTTAAACGGTCTTTACCTGTTTTTGCAATGTTTAATTCAAGCAATGCTTTACGTAAGCCGTCACCAAATGCGATTGGTGCATCAGAGGTAGTATCTACACCACCAGCAATACCCACTTCAATTTGGCCTAATGCAATTTTGTTTGCAACAAGGAAAGCTGCTTGTAAGCCAGTACCACATGCTTGTTGAATATCATAAGCAGGGGTTTCAGGCGCAAGTTGAGTATTTAAAACACATTCACGTGTCATGTTGAAATCACGGCTATGTTTTAGAACTGCACCAGCAACCACTTCACCTAAACGTTGACCTTGAAGGTTAAAACGTTCAATTAAACCGTTTAAAGACGCAGTAAGCATGTCAATGTTTGACGCTCGGAAATAAGGGCCATTTGAACGTGCAAAAGGAATACGGTTACCGCCAATAATTGCTACGCGACGTACAGTGTTTTGACTCATAATTTTATCCTGCTGACCAGAAGTTTGAGTTTTAGAAGATGAAGATGTTGTAACTTTTTTTGCCGTCGATGCAGTTGCTTTGCTACGTGAAGCAGTTGCTGGTGCACGAGTCGGTTTTTTAGTCGTGTTGGCTGCATTGGCATTTGTAGAATTTGTGTTGCTACTTTTACTCGTACGAGTACGAGGTTTTGATGTATTTGACACAGTTTCTTGTACAGTGCTTTCAGCGTTCGAATTTTCTTGAGTTGTTTTGCTCATAAGGCTTTTCCAAGCATGTTCGCAATATTCTTAGGGCTTACATTAACATAATTGGCTATGACTCGAATTGACTATAATGACATTTGCATATTCTTTCAGGTCAAGTCATCATTTTGGCAACTCAAGTATGATTTAACTGAAACTTATGGGTCATAGAGATGATAGCGTTGTTGACGATTCCTCTAAGCCTTGCGTGAAGAATAACGCAAGGCATTTAAGAAAGCGCAACACAGCTAAATATCTGAGATTATACTGAAGTTAAAAGATAGCTTAAGCCCATACAAAATTAATTTGATGAGAGATAAGAAACATGTCTGACCAATACCAAGCATTTGCTAAATCTCCAATTGGTAAATTTGTCATAAAAAATTTAGGTTTACCATCACCAATCCAGCTAGACCGCTTTGAGTCAGCCACTCCTGTCGTTAAAGGTGCTGTATTATTTGGTGCAGCGCCAAATAGTCATTTTACTAGTGAAGTTGCGCAGGTTCTTAGTAATATTCATGCCAATACTTATGCAGGGAATAATGCTGAGTTACAACAAGCTGCTGCAAAATCTGGTTTGAATGTGGGTGCTTTTAATGAAGGTGATAAAGAATCAAAATTCAAAGCAGTGGTATTTGATGCATCAGGTATCCAAAATTCAGAACAATTACATGAGCTACACAAGTTTTTTAATCCTGTTGCCCGTCAAATTGCAACATCAGGTCGTGTAATTATTATTGGTTTAACACCGGAAACTGCACCAACGATTAAACAAGCGATTGCACAACGTGCAATAGAAGGATTTGTTAAATCGGTTGGTAAAGAGTTTAAGAAAGGAATTGCTGCAGATCTTATTCTGGTTGATGCAGATGCTGCACAAAACTTAGAATCGAGTTTACGTTTTGCAATTTCTCCTCGTTCAGCATATGTATCGGGCCAAGTAATTCGTGTGTCTAAAGGTGATGTGATTGATATTGACTGGGCAAAACCGCTTGCTGGCAAAACTGCATTAGTAACAGGTGCAAGCCGTGGTATTGGTGAAGCGATTGCACATGTATTGGCACGTGATGGTGCACATGTAATTTGTTTGGATGTGCCACCACAACAAGCAGACCTTGACCGTGTTGCAAGTGAAATCGGTGGTTCTACACTTGCAATTGATATCACTGCTGCTGATGCTGGTGAAAAAATCAAAGCTGCGGCAGCTCAACAAGGTGGTTTAGATATCATCGTACATAATGCGGGTATTACACGTGACAAAACTTTGGCAAATATGAAGCCAGAGATGTGGGATCTGGTGATTAATATCAACTTATCTGCTGCTGAACGTATTAACGATTATTTATTGTCAAATGATGGTTTAAATGCAAATGGTCGTATCGTTTGCGTATCTTCAATTTCAGGTATTGCTGGTAACTTAGGTCAAACCAACTATGCGGCATCAAAAGCAGGTGTCATTGGCTTGGTGAAATTTACTGCGCCTGTGTTAAAAAATGGTATTACCATTAATGCTGTAGCGCCAGGTTTCATTGAAACTCAAATGACCGCGGCAATTCCATTTGCAATTCGTGAAGCGGGTCGTCGTATGAACTCAATGAGTCAAGGTGGATTACCTGTTGATGTTGCTGAAACAATTGCTTTATTTGCATCTTCAGCATCTACAGGATTAAATGGTAATGTTGTGCGTGTTTGTGGTCAAAGCTTATTGGGTGCATAATCACGCATAAGTGAAATCCTGTTTCGTTTAGGGGATTACCGCGAAGAGATTATTTGTGTATTTAAATAACGCTTTCGCTGGCTTTCTCTTGAACGAAATCAGGATGTTTAAGCTGTATCATCCGTTAATTTCCAACTGAAATGTTGGATTTTTTAAATGTTGAATAAGAATTAATTTTTCAAAGGTCCAGTATGAATACTCGCCATTTTAGTCAACTTCCTAAGCCATATTTAGCTTATCCAAAAGTGATTCAGGGTTTAATTTTTAAAAAGCCAAAAGGTGAAAAAGTTCTACCGCAAGTTGAATATGTGGTTGATTCATTCAAAATTGATCCAAATCATTTAAAAGCATATAACGAAGTGTGTGGCTTTAAAAATAATGGGTATATTCCCGCGATTTATTTAGCTGTTTTATCGCAAAGTTTACAAATGCATATGATGACCTCTGAAGCATTTCCTTTTGCAATCTTAGGCTTGGTGCATATTCGCAATCAAATTAAGCAAACACGTAAAATTGGGGTCAATGAACAGCTGACTTTATCTTGTCAATTTGGTGAGCTAAAGCCCCATGATAAAGGGGTTCAGTTCGACTTCATCACAACAGCCAAAGTTGGCGGTGACGTGGTCATGCAAGGATTAACCACCTATCTAGCACGTCAAAAAACCGATGGTTCAGTTACAGAAAAACCAAAAGATAAAAAAGAACCAAATTATCAAGTTCAGGCGGTTTGGGAAGTTTCTGAAAATACTGGTCGTCGTTATGCTATGACATCAGGTGACTTTAACTTGATTCATATCCATGCATTAACTGCAAAAGCATTTGGTTTTAAACAAGCGATTGCTCATGGGATGTGGAGCAAGGCGCGCGTTCTCGCTGGGCTTAAATTACCAGAAGCTTATGAAGTCGATGTATTGTTTAAATTGCCGATGTATTTACCTTCAACAGTAGAATTTTTAACTGTACAAGATGGTACAACAACTGACTTTTTGATTCGTAATCAAAAATCACAAAAACCTCATGTTTCTGGTGTGGTTAACGCTTTATAAGATAAAATATAAAGCCTGAGTCGAGATGATTCAGGCTTTTTTAATTAAAAAAGTTATGATTAAAAAAATAGGATAGGGCAATGAGCAGTTTAACGGACATTATTTTTGCGAGTACGAAAAATTATCAGGGCTATGTGGATGAGCGTTTTCATGATCTCGCTGTTCAATTTAGTCGTTTGCAGGATGGTCGTAGCGAAAATGGTGGTGCTGCTTTAACTGTTTATTTTCAAAATGAAAAAGTTGTCGATATATATACGGGTAAAAAATCAAAAACTGAGCAATGGAATGAGCGAACCTTGTCGGTTTGTTATTCCACAGGGAAAGGTGTACTGGCCACACTCGCACATATTTTAGTGAGTGAAGGTTTCTTAGACTACGATACGCCTATAGTCAATTTTTGGCCTGAATTTGCTCAAAATGGTAAAGAGAAAATGACACTGCGTCATATTTTAAGCCATCAAAGTGGCTTATACGATATTCGCAATATTGTTGCTGGTGCAGTTGAAATGGCAGATTGGCAGCATATGCTCAAGGTCATGGAGCAGGCCACACCTCGTTTTGCTGTAGGAACTGATATTGCATATCAGGCATTAACATTTGGCTGGTTGGTGGGTGGTGTTTTAGAGAAAGCAACGCATCAATCTTTAACACAGTTAATGCAGAAGTATTTGGTTGAACCCCTACAACTTGATGGTGCCTATTTTGGTGTGCCTGAATCTGAGTTAAATCGTGTGGCGCGTTTAATTCAAAAAGCAGTGCCAGTACAAAAAACAGAAACAAAATCCAGTAAGAGCAAAGCTAAGAAGCATCATAAAACGTCATTTTCAGATAAATTGGTTGAATTAACCGGACAAAATCCGCAAGATTTTTTAGATGCTATGGTACCGAAAGGGATGCGTGATTTTAGTTTCTTTAGTGACCAAGGGCTTCAAGCGATTATTCCAGCGGCCAATGGTGTATTTAGCGCCAATAGTCTTGCAAAAGTTTATGCCATGATGGCAAATAAAGGGGTTTGGGAAGGAAAAGTTTTAATTCGCCCTGAAATATTTACAGAGTTAAGTCAGATCCAATCGATTAAACGAGATCGCGTGATGCCAATTCCTATGAAATGGCGTTTAGGCTACCATCGTGTGATTAGTATGGGTAAACGTGCTAAGCAAGGCTTTGGACATATTGGATATAATGGCTCTGGGGCGTGGTGTGATCCGCAACGAGGGCTTAGTTTTGCCTATACTCATAATTTTGCCATTGGTTCAATCACAGGCGATTATCGTCTTTGGGGACTGACCCAAGAAACATTACGTTGCGCTGATGGTTTACTTAAGGGAAGTAAAGGCTGGTTTTAAATATTAAGATCAAAGCGATTGAAATTTCATAGAAGGTTAGATGGCTGAGTCTTATAGTGCAAAAGAATTAAAAATAAGGACTTTATACAGCGGCATGTAGATCCATCTATATTTTCTTAGGCAAGTAACTCCATTTTTAAGATGGTTTCGACATGATGTTTAAACGAGTGTTGGTCTAGACCTTTTAAGCCAAGTTGATAGATTCCTTCTAAACCACAAACAAAAGCAATCAGCCGCCAAGCAATGTCTTGGCTACTGCTGGCTGTAGCAATTTTAAATTCTTGTTGGGCGATGCCATGTTCAATCGCTGTAACCAAGGCAACATGCCATTGTTCCATCGTAATATTATAAGCTTTTTTAATTTCAGGATCTTGATCGATTAAAATCTCAGCTTCATTCCAGAGTCGTAAATAGGGTTGCGTTAGTTCAATATTTTCAAAGCCTAGCAAGAGAGATAAACGCTCAAAACTACTATCGGTTTTAATTTGATCTTCTACTTCATTGAGTTGATCCATCAATTCAATAAAAACTTCTGCCTTTAAATGCGAACTTGATTCAAAGTGATGATGTACTTGTCCTGTTGAAACTTGTGCTTCTGCGGCAATACGGCGCACAGTTAATCCATTCAATCCATCTTGTAGTGCAACACGCTTTGCTGCATCCAAAATCATAGTACGACGCTGTTCTCGGTTTAAATAATTCATCACTTTTAATACAACAAAATTTACAAAACAAATATTAAACAAAGTTGGACGTTTGTTCAAGTCTGCTTATAATGATGAAACTTGAACAAGCGTCCAACTTTAATTAGGTGTGTTATGTACCGCAATTGGGTGATTTTGGCAATCATCGTTTTAATTTATTTACCGGTTTCAATTGATGCAACGGTTTTGCATGTTGCCATCCCAACATTGAGTGCTGCTTTATCACTATCCAGTAATGAAATGCTCTGGGTGATTGATATTTATTCACTGATCATGGCAGGCTTGATTTTGCCCATGGGGGCATTGGGGGATCGTATTGGCTTTAAACGTCTGATGCTGATTGGTGCTGGTATTTTTGGTGTGGCTTCTCTCATGGCTGCTTTTGCGAGTTCAGCCTATATGTTGATTGCGGCAAGAGCATTTCTTGGTGTAGGTGCTGCCATGATTTTACCTGCAACCTTGGCAGGTGTTCGCAATACCTTTTTAGATGAAAAACAACGTAATTATGCTTTAGGTATTTGGGGAACTGTCGGTGGTGGTGGAGCCGCTTTTGGTCCACTGTTGGGTGGTTTTATTCTGGAACATTTTTCATGGGGAACCGTGTTCCTGATTAACGTGCCAATTATTATTTTGGTCTTGGTATTGACGACATGGCTGGTGCCAAAGCAAGTGGTAGAAACCAAACAACCTTTAAATCTATTACAAGCGCTCACTTTGGTCACTGCAATCTTAATGCTGATTTATTCAATTAAGACCTCTATCTATGCGTTTAGCCTAGGGATGATTTTGATTTTTGTGCTTGGATTGGGATTGTTGGTGGGATTTATCCGCCATCAATTAAAAACAACCCAACCGATGATCGATTTTAGTCTGTTTAAGAATCCTGTGATCTCAACCAGTATTGTGATGGCAATGGTGGCTATGATAGCTTTAGTAGGTTTTGAGCTACTCCTTTCACAAGAATTACAGTTTGTGTATGGATATAGTCCATTGGAAGCAGGTTTGTTTATTTTGCCCTTTATGATCGCTATTAGTATTGGAGGACCTTTTACCAGTATTTTAATGAATCATTATGGTTTACGACCTGTTGCAACTATTGGGATGCTGATGTGTGCCTTATGTTTCTTTGGCTTGGCCATGACCAATTTTGATATCGATTATATTCAAGCTTGGGTTTGGATGGTGTTGATGGGAATCAGTGTTGAAATCGCGTTATTATCTTCCACGGCAGCTATTATGTCTGCTGTACCTCCACAAAAAGCAACGGCTGCTGGTGCAATTGAAGGCATGGCGTATGAGTTAGGTGCAGGTCTTGGGATTGCGATTTTTGGACTGTTGCTGTCTATATTTTATGCGCATTCAATTGTCTTGCCTGAGCATTTACCGCTGAATATCGCAGCTCAAGCAAGTTCTTCTATTGGTGAGGCATTATTGTTGACCAAGCAGTTAGAACCTGCATTGATGCAACAGGTAAAACAAGCAGCTTTTGAAGCGTTTATTCATTCACATAGTAAAGTCTTGGGCATTTCGGGTCTGATGTTTCTGGTTTTATCTGTATTTGTTTGGCGTGCTTTACCTGCAAAGAAACAGATTACTGTCTAGAATATTGCGCATGATTTAAATTATGCGCTTGTTTTTATATTTGTAGTCAAGCAACTAATTGTTTATACAAGTGATTTTTATGTAGCCATTGATCTGAAATGAAGCTTTTATTTTGGTATGAACTTTTAGAAACTATTTATTGCTTATCAATTCATTTTTGAAACTTTTGAATTATAGATGGTTGTCCTACCGTGGGGCGACAGGGATGTCGCCGTTAGGCGGGGGTATATGAGCAAAAATAAAGCACTGCTTTGTTTGTAGCGCAAGAGTGAGGCATAGCCTACGCAAAGCTATTTAAACCTTGAATGTAAGGTGTGGCATTGCAGGCTTTTTTATAATCAAAAAATTTTTCCATATAATTGATTTAATTAAAAATATTGATTAAGAGAAATTCTATTCTTGTATCTGAGTTTTTGACAGGTTGACTATAGGTTTTACGGTGTAAAATAAAAGTTTGGAGAAGCGATTGAAAAACTATAGCAGCCCAAAATGTGATTTGTTTAACACTGCCACGTCAGTGTTTTTTAAAGTAAAATTAGCTATTGTGTGTTTTTAAATCTATTTAAGCGATAGATAAACTTTATATTGTAGAGCACAGTGTCAAATTAGAAGAAATTGATCGAATTATCTCTAATAAAAAATAACTCTACAGTTCTTCATTCACTAATCAGTAAAAAAACAGTATCCTTAGACCTGTAACTAGGAGCTTCCATGTATCAGGTACTTGCACGTAAATATCGCCCACGTAACTTTAATGAATTGGTCGGACAGAATCACGTTTCACGTGCACTGACCAGTGCGTTAGATCGTGGACGTTTACACCATGCCTATTTATTTACTGGAACACGTGGGGTGGGGAAAACCACGATTGCTCGAATTTTAGCGAAATGTTTAAATTGTGAAACAGGGGTAACCTCTACACCTTGTGAAGTTTGCGCAACTTGTAAGGCGGTAAATGAAGGGCGCTTTATTGACCTGATTGAAATCGATGCTGCTTCACGGACAAAAGTTGAAGACACACGTGAGTTGCTCGACAATGTACCTTATGCACCGACCCAAGGTCGATTTAAGGTATATTTGATCGATGAGGTACATATGCTGTCGACGCATTCCTTTAATGCGTTATTGAAAACATTAGAAGAACCGCCTGAACATGTAAAATTTTTATTTGCGACCACAGATCCACAAAAATTACCAATTACGGTGATTTCACGTTGCTTGCAATTTACTTTACGTCCATTGGCTGTAGATGAAATTACCCATCACCTTACAGACATTTTAAATAAAGAAGAAATTGCATCAGAGCAAGATGCGATTTGGCAAATTGCTGAATCTGCCCAAGGTTCGTTACGTGATGCATTGTCTTTAACTGACCAAGCAATTGCTTATGGTCAAGGCGCAATTCATCATCAAGATGTCAAAGAAATGCTAGGTTTGATTGATAGAACCATCATTTATGATTTGATCTTGGCAATTCATCAAAATCAAAATGCACAGGTTAGTCAGTTATTGCTACAATTTAGGCAACAGGCTTTAGATGTTTCACTGGTTTTAGATCAGTTTATTTCAACTTTGCATGAGTTGGCGATGTTGCAATATTTGCCTGATTTAAGTCTAAAATACAGTGCTGAAATTAATCAAAAAATTATGCAGTTATCAAAAATTGTCTCTGCACAAGATTTACAGCTTTATTATCAAATTGCCTGTAAAGGTCGAGCGGAGCTACAACTTGCAGTAACACAAGAGCAAGGCTTTGAAATGACAGTATTGCGTTTACTGGCATTTAGACCGATGCAAATCAATGAAATTGTAGTCTCTCAAGCTGAACAACCACAAAACAATCAAAATATCGCTCAAGTTGCTGTGTCACAGCAACCGCATCAAGCATCTGTTCAAGCCGGGATTATTCAAGAAGCGCAAATTCAGCAAGCACAGATTCAACAAGAACCAGCTCATCAACAGCAGGCTCAGCAAGCACCTGTTGAAAAAAATAATGAACAACAAAATGCTGCTTTGAATGTAATTCCGCGACCAGAAAGTTACGCGCCATTAACAGAAGTACAGCAACCACAGGTTGAGATCAATTCGCAGCGTGTAGTGAATGATTTAGATCCAGCTTTTGACGAAATAGAAGAGCTGCAAACTCAACAGCAAAGCGTTGATCATGAACGGAGTAGTGATGACAACTTGGATGACTTTGCTGAGGAAGTACAACAAAGCGCTGTAGTTGAATCAACTGTTCATAATAATCAAAATATTGAAGCGCAGTCGCCAACTGTTCAAGAGAAAATTGCAGTAGAAAATGCTGAACCAAGTTTAACTTTATTTGGTGCTGATTTGAGTCAACCGAAAAATTCTACGTCTCAGTCTAGTTTAAATAAAGATGTATTTTTTTTAGCACCTGAGAATCAGGATCAAAATGTTGAAATTGATTTAGTTGAGCCTATTCATTCTCAAACAGATACTCCAGCTCAAGTTTCTAATATTATCCCTGAAATAGAACCAGGATCTTCTGGTGAGCAACAAACGCCGCAACAGATACTTGCCTTAAAATTACAGGTCTTAGAAGGTGAGTGGACAGTTGAAAAATGGGAGTATTGGTTTAGAAACAGCTCACTTTCTCCAGCTGTTCAAGAACTTGCACAGCATGGGTTAATGACAGGGGATGTGAATGGTCAATCTATTTTTCAAATTTCACAAAAATATGAAAAATTACTGAACCAAGCACAACATGATCTTGAGGCAAAATTAAAACAGCAGTGGCCGAATACTTTATTTACAGTGCAATACGGTGAAGTTGAGTCGACCACACCCTATATGATGCAAAACGAGCGTAAGCTTCGAGCTTATGATCGTGCGAATGAAATGCTTGAAAAAGAACCTTTGGTCAAAAGTTTAATTGAAGCATTGGATGGGAAGTTGGAAAATATTCAGCTCAAAGCTTAAATTTTAAAAATCATTTAGATTAAATATCATTTTAAATAAGCTCAATTTCACTGGAATTGGGCATGTTTTTATTTGCCGAAATTTAAGGAATATTCACAATTCCTTTCTGCCTGTGCCAAGATAAATCATTTTAAAATCTCATCAGGTTCTCAATTTATATAAGAATTTTAATTCAAATTATGATGATCAATCTGGCATTTATAGACGTTGTTATGCTGAAAATCACTTGTTTTAAATATTTTTATGGTTATAATTGCGGCAACTTTAATTAGCGGAGACCCTAAGTGGCAAATTGTTCATCGAGGCGCTGTAGTTTATATACAGCCATTATTCGTATCTGAGCAAGAGAGCACTGCCTTTAGGAAAGCTGTCTTGCAATGAGACAGTTATAATCTGATTTTAAACTACATCCCCATTTTGACGTGAAGCAGCTCAATTTTGACTTTAATTAGTTCAATTTTGGCTTGTTTTTGTGCGCACTTAGATTCATACCGCCTCAGCAATGAGGATTACGGATGGTAATCAATCAACTTTGTATGATAGAAACAGCACTGATTACAGGCTGTTTTTTATTACTTATTATTCATAAATCAGCATATGCAGATCCTGTATTAATCACAGATGATGCAACTGTTGCTGATCTATATACCTGTCATTTTGAAAGTAATATAAACTTTTATAAACATCAGGAGGTTAACTCCAGTTTTTCTCCAATATGCGGTATTGCCAAAAATTTGGAATTAAGCTTTCAATTGGATGATCATCTTCAAAATAAGAATCGTCATGATGTGATATCAGCTCAATTCAAACGGAATTTGAAAGCGGTGGAATCGAATAGTTGGGGCGCGGCTGTATCCCTAACAATAAGCCGAAATATGTATGGTGATAACCACTCCAGTTGGAAAGTGAATCTGCCCGTAACGTATTTATTACTGGATGATCGTTTATTTTTAAATGGCAATATCTCCTATGAACATCAGGGTAATACTCAGTATGTTTTAGCTGCAATTTCAAGCAATTATTGGATCACTGCTAAAACCTCTCTCAGTGCAGAAATCTTTAATCAAGATCATCAGTCTGTATTTTTTCAAACCGCATTTGGTTATGAGTTGATTCAAGATTTTGTCAGGGTCCAAGTGGCTTATGCAGATCGATTTGACCACCATCATGATCGCTGGTTTGGGCTGGGAGCTGAGTTGCTCACCAATTTTAAGCTCATAAAAAAATCATCTAATTCAATTCCTGTTCAATAGGAAGAAATCTTTATTGCCAAAAAAGGAGAACACTATGCTTCATAATCTATGGCAACGTTTATTTTCTAATTTCATCAAAAAATATCATATTCAACATTTATTTGAACGTCATCGTTCATTTAAAGAATTACATCAAGCAAGTTATGCCAGTGAAATTAGTAAAAAAATTTCACAAAGTTTGATCAATGCTTCCTATGAACTTTCAGACCAATTGCTCAATCATTTAAATACAACAGAGCATGGTCTGTCAGCAAAACAGGTTGAACAACGACAAGAACAATTTGGATTAAATGAGCTTGCGCATGAAAAACCACTGCCATGGTGGAAGCATCTTTGGTATGCCTATCGCAATCCATTTAATATTTTACTTACAATTTTGGCTCTGGTGGCTTTCTTTACTGACGATATAGAAGGCACAATCATTATTACATCCATGGTTGTACTTTCTACTGTGTTGCGCTATTGGCAAGAGTTTAAGTCAAATAAAGCGGCCGCTGCATTAAAAGCCATGGTGAGTAATACAGCTACCGTGATTCGTCAAGTAGATTGGGATGATCCAGATTTTGAAACCATGCAAAATGACTTAGATCAAGGATCTCAACAGATTGAACTTACCATCCAAGATTTGGTCCCTGGCGACATTATTTTATTGTCTGCTGGTGATATGATCCCAGCAGATTGTCGAATTATCTTTGCAAAAGATCTCTTTGTTTCGCAAGCGTCGATGACGGGTGAATCTATTCCTGTAGAAAAGTTTGCTGATCAAAAAGATCACACTCTGCAAAATGCATTGGAACTGGAAAATATTGTTTTTATGGGAACTAATATTGTGTCGGGTTCTGCAAAAGCGGTGGTGGTAAATACTGGCACACAAACCTATTTTGGGGCATTGGCACACCGAGTATCACATGCAGATCGTGCAACGACCTCATTTCAAATGGGCGTAAATAAAGTCAGTTGGTTATTGATTCGATTTATGTTGATCATGGCGCCAATTGTATTATTTATCAATGGGTTTACCAAAGGTGATTGGGGTGAAGCATTGCTGTTTGCTTTATCTGTTGCTGTGGGTTTAACACCTGAAATGTTACCGATGATCGTGACCTCAACATTGGCCAAAGGTGCAGTATTCTTATCTCGTAAAAAAGTTATCGTTAAACGTTTAGATGCGATTCAAAATTTCGGTGCAATGGATGTTTTATGTACAGATAAAACAGGTACATTGACTGAGGATAAAATTTGTTTATCACAACATGTCGATGTAAATGGCAAGTCATCACAACGTGTACTGGTACAGGCGTACTTAAATAGCTATTACCAAAGAGGGCTGAAAAATTTACTGGATGCTGCAATCTTGGACCATGCTGCACAAGACTTGCAAGATCTAAATTTTAAATTTAAGAAGCTGGATGAAGTACCATTTGATTTTGTGCGTCGACGTATGTCAGTAGTGGTCCGCACCTTACAAGGGAATGCACGCATTATCACTAAAGGTGCGGCAGAGGAAATGTTGAAAGTCTGTTCGCATGTAGAGATAAACGACAAGATTGAGCTATTAACGCCAGAGTATCTTGAAGCTATTCAAGAAAAAATACGCCAATTTAATCTTGAAGGTCTACGTGTTATTGCCATCGCATATCGAGATTTTAATGGTAGATCAGATCACTTTTCTGTCGCAGATGAAAATAATTTGATTTTAACTGGATATCTTACTTTCTTGGATCCTCCTAAAAAATCTGCTGCACCTGCTCTAGCTCAATTGGCAGCCCATGGCGTCAATGTCAAAGTGCTTACAGGTGATAATGAGTTTGTTACTCAAAAAGTCTGCGAAGAACTTGGGTTGGATTGTGAACATGTACTTTTAGGTGGGCATGTTGAGAATATGACTGACGAAGAACTAAAATTTGCAGTTGAATATACTCAAGTATTTGCCAAATTAAGCCCAGTTCACAAAGAACGTATTGTGATGCAGCTGAAAGAGAATGGACATGTGGTTGGATTCTTAGGAGATGGTATCAATGACGCGGCGGCTATACGCAGTGCTGATATTGGAATTTCGGTGGATACAGCAGTGGATATTGCCAAAGAGTCAGCAGATTTAATTTTACTTGAAAAAAGTTTAATGGTGCTTGAAGAAGGCGTGCTAGAGGGACGACGTACATTTGCCAATATGTTGAAATATATCAAAATGACGGCAAGTTCAAATTTTGGTAATGTTTTTTCGGTATTAGTAGCGAGTGCTTTTATTCCGTTTTTACCGATGCTACCAATTCATTTGCTTATACAGAACTTACTTTATGATGTATCACAAATCGCCATTCCATTTGACAATGTTGATGATGAGTTGATCGAGAAACCGCAAAGCTGGAAACCAAATGAAATTGGGCGTTTCATGATTTTCTTTGGACCGCTTAGTTCGATTTTTGATATTTTGACTTTTGCACTCATGTGGTTTGTATTTCATGCAAATTCGCCAGAACAGCAAACCTTGTTTCAATCAGGCTGGTTTGTGGTCGGGCTACTGACACAAACGTTAATTGTACATATGATTCGTACGGAAAAAATACCCTTTATTCAAAGTCGTGCAGCGATGCCTTTGCTGGTCATGACCTTGGTCATTGTGGCTGTTGGTATTTTCTTACCAATGGGGCCTTTTGCTGAGTATTTAAAACTACAAGCTTTACCATTAAGTTATTTCTTATTTTTACCATTAATCTTGCTTGGTTACATACTGGTTGTCCAACTGATGAAAAAAATTTACATCCGTCGTTACGGTTGGTAATGGAGAACACCAATGCAACTCCAATTCATGCAACATCTAGAATTAGCGAATATGTTAGATTCTTTGATTAGTTTACTTGGCGCTTTTATTTTAGGAGGATTGATCGGGTTTGAGCGACAGTATAGACAACGTACTGCAGGTTTAAGAACCAATGTGTTGGTTGCACTTGGCGCTGCTATATTTGTTGATATTGCCAATAACTTAACAGGTGCTGATGGCTCGGTACGTGTGATTGCTTATGTGGTTTCTGGCATTGGATTTCTTGGCGCAGGGGTAATTATGCGTCAAGAAGGGAATATTCAAGGACTTAACACTGCTGCAACCTTATGGTGTTCTGCTGCCGTCGGTGCTGCGGCAGGCTGTGACCGTTTGGTGGAAGCAATATTGGCGACGATATTTATTTTGGCAGCCAATACTTTATTGCGTCCTATTGGGCACATTATCGACCGTAAGCCTTTAAATGTTGATTCGGAAATGCAACATGAAATTTATGTGGTTTGTCAAAAAGAGCACAGTAAATATGTTATGGATGAGCTGAATAAAGCTTTAAAGCGTTATCATTTTCCAGCCAAAGATTTTGATGTAGAACCTTTTGGTGAGCAAGATGTGGAAATTAAAGCGATTTTGATTGCGAATTCCGTTGAGGAAAAAGAAATTCAGCCCATTATTGAAATGTTAAATCAAATGTCAGAAGTGAGTCAGGCTTTTTGGGATCAAAATACGCTCGCTTGAAATGATAGTTTATTTTGAGGATGTTGGGGATGAGTTTTTTAAGAATTAATTTTGTCTTAAATGATATAAAGTGAACTCGACTTATCTTTAACTGATTGAGAACAATGATCTTGACAGTGTCTTACTGAGCTTTCATTCAATTTCAGGGTCAGCCTGCGGCATGCCCTACTTTTTTTCGGAGGGAGGAGCTAAGCTTCGCATGGACAAGCATCTTGCAAAGTCTTGCTCCTCACCGCAAAAATCGTCGACAACCAGCTACACATTCAATAAATCGTAGAAAGAAGACTTTATGAATGAAGTCCTGCCTCAGACTATTACGGATGACGTTTCTGAGTAGCATATTTAATCAAGAACCTATATTGAACTCAGATTATATAGTTTTGCAAAGAATCTCGCATTTTTTGTGGAATCGGGGTGCTTTTTTTTGTTTCACGTTCTACAAAAACATGGATAAAGTGACCTTGTGCTGAAGCATCATTTTTACCTTGTTTGAAAATTGCCAGATCATAACTAAGTGATGTATTTCCAATTTTTGTAATCGCTACACCAACTTCAATAATTTCAGGGTAGGTGAGTTCTTCTAGAAAATGGCAAGAAGAATTTACCACCAAACCAATGATGGGTGAATGATGTATGTCAAAGTCTGCTTTGTGGATCAATAGCGCATTTGCAGCAGTATCAAAATAGCTATAATAGGTCACATTATTGACATGTCCATAAATATCATTGTCCGCCCAACGTGTTTGGATGGGTAAGATAAAGGGATATTGGCTGCGTAATTTTATTTCTGGTTTCATTTTGATTGATTCATTTCTATAGATTAAATATTTAGAATATTTTCGCTGTCAATCACGAAGTCAATTCTTTATATGGTTTTATAAACAAGTAACTTTATAGATGAATTTTGCATTTTTTTACAAGTGTTTTGGTTAAAACATTCACGATCAAGTTTGGGCAATAAAAAAGCTCATTAAGTATAACTTAATGAGCTTTTCAAATTTACAACTGATTCAGTTCAAATTGATTAGAAACGATAACCAAGACCTAAATAAGTCACGATTGGTTTAATTTCAATGCTGCTTTGGCCTGAAATTAAAGTTGTTGGTCCGCCTAACGTTGTACCATTTACATTTAATTTTGCTTTTGTTGTCAGATGCGCATATGAAACAGAAGCAGTTGCATACCAATTTTTATTGATATTGAAATCTGCACCTAGAATTGCAACAGGAGCAAACGCATCATCAACTTTAACTTTACCTAGTTCAGGTCTAAACGCGCCGATAGGTGAAGCTTTTAATGCATCATTGATTGCTGGATCAGTCTCAACATTTGAGAAATGAGCATACATCAAGCCAGCACCCACATAAGGGCGGATCTTGTTATTGATTGAACCAAAGTGATAACGAGCTGAAAGCGTTGGTGTATAAGCATCTGTTGTTGCAGCTTTATCAAATTTATTCAAATCAACTACAGTTAGGCCATGAACTTTAATGCTACCTTGACCAGCAAGTTCCATTTCAGGAGGAGCACCTAAAGTTAATTCAAGTGAAACGTTATCATTGACAAAATAATCAAGCATCAAGCCTGCAGTATCTGCATTTTGTACTTCAAAACCTGCATCAGGGTTATTAGCTTGTATATTTGCCAGAGGTCCTAAGAAAGGACTATTACCAGTTTTACCATTGACGCCTTGTCCTTTACTTTGAGGCATAACATGCAACCAACCAGCAGAAACACCAAAAGTCTTACCATCTGAAGTTGCTGCGTGAGTAACGTTGCTTAATCCAAATGCTGCTAATGGCAGAATCGCTAATGTAAGTTTTTTCATAAAATGATTTTCCAATACTATCAGTTGTCTTAATTTTCCGATTAAGATCCGGCGCGATTTTAGAGTAATTATTTTAAAAATTAAATAAAAATTAAATAAAAACTCATTACTAGGCAGTCATAAAAATAGTCATCTAATAGAGTATTTTTTTGAAAATTAATGAATTTTAAATTTTTTCATTAAAAAAACTTTAAGTTTAATTGATTAAAAAATATAACAAACATTATAAGTCACGTTGATTTTTCACATATTAAGAATAATCAACTTCAACTTTAAAGTAGTTTTTGCGTGGTTACATTTTGAGTTGAAATGTAGTCAAATTGATGAGATATACCCTATGTGCATACTATGGTTTATGTTTGTATAAGTTATATAGAAGATATTTGAAAATAAAACACGAAGATGAAATATACTAACTTATCTCAATGTTTTATTTAGAAATTTATTTAATGTATGACTTCGTAAATGAATACTGATAACTTTTAATAAATCGTTTGATAAATTTTTAACGCATCTAAGTGGCTTAGCGGTCTTGGATTATTTTGTAAAAGACGTGTCTGAAGCATTGCATCGGATGCCAATCTGTCGAGTTGGTGTTCTTGTACATTTAAATCTCGTAACTTCAAAGCCAACCCACTGTGATCCAAATGTCTCTGCATATGATCAATAAATAAATCACACAAGCCGTCTGTGCTACCTTTACTATATGGATCAATCCATTGCATTAATTCTGCGTAATGTATTTTTGCTTCAGGCGCATTGAATTTTAAAATTTCCAATAAAACTAAAGCATTGGTATGTCCATGTGATAAATGAAAATGACCGCCCAACGGATAAGCTAAAGCGTGAACAGCACCTACTGGAGCATTGGCAAAAGCTTGTCCTGCAAGCATAGAGCCAAGTAACATATTCTGACGAGCTTCTAAATTTGTACCATCAGTTAATACTAATTTTAAATTTTTATTTAAAAGTTTAAGTGCTTGTTTAGCAAGCATGTCTGCATAAAAATTCTTTTTAATTTTAGAAGTATAGGCTTCAATTGCATGCACCATAGCATCGATACCTGTTGCTGCTGTGATATGTGCAGGTAAGCCTGAGGTAAAGGTTGCATCTAAAATTGCGACATCTGCATATAAAATTGGAGAAACAATTCCAGTTTTGGTTGTTTCACCTGTCGTGACAATAGAAATGGGCGTTACTTCAGAGCCTGTGCCTGCTGTGGTTGGAATAAGAATTAAAGGAAGGCGAGGGCCTTTGACATTATTAACCCCATAGATTTCCTGAATACTTTGTGATTGCTTTGGATTTGCCAATATCGCAATGAGTTTGGCAACATCCATAGAGCTACCACCACCGAAGCCAATAACCACATCTACTTGATTGTCTTTGGCGAATTTAACTGCCGATAAAACAATTTGCTCTGCTGGATCTGCCTGTACATCGGCATAAATTTCATAGGTTAAATTGCATTGCGCTAAAATTTTTAATAGCGGCAAATGCAATGCGTGTTGAATCATGCCTGCATCTGTCACAATTAATGCTTTGTGGTATTGATTGCCTAATACTGTACTGAGTTCTTGGATTGATCCTAAACCTGAAATAATATTGGCTACAGTTTGGAATTGAAAATGACTCATATGTATTATCCTTAATCTATCATCACAAATTAAACATTATTGTTTTAAGGTTCTATAGGATTCGCCTGCTAAATAACTTAACATAAGACTTTATAAAAGAAATGATCATTTGAGGTTGTTATGTCATCCAAAATGCCATACAAAGTTTTATGTGTGTGCTTAGGAAATATTTGTCGCTCACCCACAGCAGAGGTGGTTTTACGACACTATTGTGATGAAAAACGATTAAATGTAATTGTGGATTCAGCTGGAACGAGCAATTATCATCCAAATAAATCACCCGATAGTCGTAGTCAAAAACATGCAATAAAAAGAGGCTATGATCTTTCTAGCTTACGTGCTAGACAATTAAAAATACAAGACTTTTTAGAGTTTGATTTGATTCTTGCCATGGATCATGAAAATCTTGCGGATATACAGCATTTGTATAACCAAGCCAGTAGCCAATTTGGTCTTGCTCAAATTAAAGCTAAAATTGCTTTAATGAGTGAGCACGATTGTATTTATCCACAACAGGCGCTTCCAGATCCTTATTATGGTGAAGCTGATGGATTTGAACGTGTACTTGATCAGTGTGAATCAAGTAGTTCGGCTTGGGTACATGTGTTTCAACAACAGTTTTAATGCACGTGATTGAAATATTTTTAGGAAATAAATTTAAGTTATGAATATTGAATCACAGGTTCAACTCAAACCTTTCAATACATTGAGTTTGAGCTCGATTGCATCACATTATGTCAAAATACAATCTATTGTAGATCTTCAGCAAGCATTACAGTTTTCTAAAGCACATGATTTAAACGTTTTACTGCTTTCAGGTGGTAGTAATATAATGTTGCCTGAACATATCCATGCGCTTGTTGTTGCTATAGATATACAAGGTGTTGAATTTTTAAGCGAAGATGCAAGAAGCAAAACAATCAAGGTGGGTGCTGGGAAAGTTTGGCATGATTTTGTGTTGTGGACGACCACACAACAGCTTTATGGTTTACAAAACCTGGCTTTAATTCCTGGTTTAGTCGGCGCATCGCCTGTGCAAAATATTGGCGCGTATGGTGTGGAAGTCGGTGAATTTATTCAATCTGTGGAAGTCTATGATCGTCTATCAGCACAAACTCTTTCAATTCAAGCACGAGATTGCCAGTTTTCTTATCGACACAGTATTTTTAAAGATAATCCAGATCGTTATGTCATTACCCATGTAATTTTTAAATTACTTAAACATGCTGATTTAAAAGTAAATTATGGAGATTTAAAAAATGCGATGATGGGAGATATGAGTGCTGAAAACTTACAAAAGCAAGTGATTCAGATTCGTCAAAGTAAGCTCCCGAACCCGAATGAATACCCAAACGTGGGAAGTTTCTTTAAAAATCCAATTATTAAGCAACAAGAGTTTTCACAATTAATTGCAAAATTCCCTAATATTCCACATTATCCTCAAACAGGGAATCAAGTTAAAATTGCAGCGGGTTGGTTGATTGATCAATCAGGCTGGAAAGGTAAACAGCTTAATCAGGTAGGAATGTTTCATAAACAAGCTTTGGTATTGGTGAATTATGCCGATGCAACACTGAAAGATGTACGCGCAACGTATCAGGCAGTACAAAAAGATGTTTTTGAGAAGTTTGGTGTGCACTTAGAACCTGAACCTGTGCTTTATGATGAATTAGGGTTAATCGAAAACCATTAGATTGAGTAAATATATGGTCAAACCGCATTGGATGGTCAGATTTCTACGAATAATTGCCATATTATTTGTATTGTTCGGCTGTTTGGTCGTTTTTTGGTATACGCCATTTTATTCGACAATGATGGTTAAAATCCTAAATAGTATTGTTCCCGTTGAAGTGAATCGGGTGGCAGCAAAGAGCCAACAAAATGCTGCGCTTTCGGAGGCTGAAAACTTAGAACCTGGTTCTGATTTATGGATTGCTCGACAAGCCTATCTTAAGCTGATGGATGAAGCGATTAAGAGTAAAAATGCACAGGATTTAATCTTACTTCAGTTACGATATAAAGCCTTACAAGAAAAAATTGCTAAAGAGCAAAAAAATGAAGAACTACAACAAAATAAACCCGTAATTCCTTTAGTTTCTGAACGTGCTGCATCAGATGTTGTTGAAAATCAGTCGAGTGATGTTGTTAAAAACTTATTGGATTTAAATAGTGAAGACAATAAAGCACTAATGGATGAATATTTAACATTCTTAAAAAAACATAAAATTGATGAAAAATTACTTCAAGAAAACTCACACACATTGGCAAATGAATTGTCCAGTTCGCAGGTACAAGAAGATCTTGAGAGTTTGCCAACCAAAACCAGTGAACAACCGAAGCCCATCAGTCAGCCTTATGCAATTGTAGTCTTGGGTGGTGGTTTAACTTTAGATAAAAATCAAAAAGATATTATTGTTAATGACTATACTAAGCTAAGACTTGAGACAACCTTGGCCTTAGAAGAAAAAAATAAGCTTCCTATTGTACTCAGCGGTGTAGAAGCGCCCTATATGCAAAAATGGTTGTCTGACCGTGGTGTTCAAGCAAAATTATTAGAAAATAGGAGTATGAACACATGTGAAAATACACGTTTCAGCTCATTACTTTTACAAAAGAAAGGTGGTGCACCCACAGTATTACTAATTACCGATCGTTACCATATGCCTAGAACACGTCGGTTATTTGCATTAAATGGTATAGAAACAATTCCTGTCAATGCACCTATGCCAACTCAATTAACAGCATGGCAGCCTAGCAAACAAAATTATGATCATAGTCGTAGAGCCAATTATGAAACTTTAGCAACAATCCGAGATATGTTGTTTGGTTCGAGTGGCTGTAGAGAGGTGCCTTAATGGCAGATATTCCATTTTTAAATCCAACAATTCTAAAGCAACTCGATTTACCTATACCAAGTCGAGATACAACACCACAACTATTAGAAGCCTTAAACTTAAATCGTGAATATATTCCAAATAAAGAAATAAAATCCTATCAACGTCTTTATGGTTTTGATCAACTGGACTGTTTGCAATGGCAAGGTTTTATTGATATGCCATTGTTTAAATTACATGTGCAAGTATTCAAACCTAATATAGATAAAATAAAGGGCACTGTGTGTTTATTGCACGGTTATTTAGAACATAGTGGTATTTATCAGCCGATTGTGAAAGAAATACTTGAACAAGGGTTTAGTGTGATTACTTATGATTTGCCTGGGCATGGGCTGAGTAATGGTTCTCCTGCAAATATTCAAAATTTTGATCATTACCAACAAGTGTTACATGCGGTCTATCAATATGTAAAAAATGCAGAGCAGCTTCCGAAGCCATGGTTGGGAGTGGGGCAAAGTACAGGTGGTGCAATTTGGATGCATCATTTACTTGAGTATGCACAAAAACGTGAGAATCCAATTGTGGATCGGGTATTACTGCTTTCACCATTAGTACGACCGGCAAAAACAGCGTGGTGGCATAATTCTATTGGTTTAGGAATTATTCGAAGAATTAAAAGAGAAGTCCCTCGTCATTTTAAAAGAAATAATCATAATCCTGAGTTTTTAAGATTTGTACGCCTTAAAGATCCTTTACAGCCCAGAATGATGGGAATGGATTGGATTTTGGCAATGTCTAAGTGGATGTTAGAAATGGAAGCTTTTCCAAAGTGCCGCATTCCAGTTTGGTTGGCCCAAGGCGCACAAGATCAAACTGTAGACTGGAAATATAATATTGATTTTGTACGTCGACAATTTAGATTACAGACCCTATTGATTCTTGAAGAAGGATCGCATCAATTGATTAATGAGCGGGCAGATATACGTGCAGCATTAACGGGATTAATTCCTGCGTTTCTACATGCACAATCTTCTGGTGACTATTTTGAATGATCGATTTAGCTTATTTTTAAGCTGAATTTCTCAAATTGCTTAAAAAATGAGTGAATTATGCGGTTTTTTGAGTATTTAGATTAAAAAACAATCACACAATGCATTTTGTTGAAAATAGGGCTTGCGCTGGTTTAAAATCTGTATAGAATACGCAGCATCCCGACGCGATACAGCAAACGAACTTAGCTTAGAGGGTTAAGTTGTTAAATGTTTATTGCGTCTTATTTATCACTGACGAAGTGGTAAATTAATCATTAAGAGAATATGAAGAACAACTTGTGTGGATTTTTACTGATTGATTGATCGAAATATTATCATTGATTGATTGGTTTAAATTACTCGAAGTT